>NZ_CAKVVF010000047.1:0-5980 GCF_934833455.1 Oscillibacter sp. KLE 1728 | reverse complement strand
ATTCCCACCACGGTGAGGCCGTAGGCGGCAATATGGTGCATGCTGCCGGCCTTGACCCCCTCGTCCAGCAGCTTGCCGGTCATCAGGGGGATCAACACGTCAAACGCCACTTCGCCGATGACGAAGATGGGCGTCAGGATGGTGGCTGGCCAGAACTCCTGAATACAGCTGGCCAGGCTCCTTTTTTTCTTCATAGAATACCTCCTTGTGTCTTTGCTGTGCCGGGGGAAGCGATTGAGCCGCTTCCCGGCGGGGCCCGGTTGGTCAAATGAGATTTTGCTTCAGCTTTTCCGCGATGGCCAGGAACTGGTCAATCTCCTCCTGAGAGATGCCTCTGGTCAGCGTCGCCTCTGTGGCGGCGATCCGCCGCTCTGCCTCCTGATTCAGCGCCTGCGCCCGGAGTGTGGGCGTGATCCGCTTCATCCGGGCGTCCCTGACCCCCATAGAGCGCTGGACGAGGCCCTCGTCCTCCAGCCGCTTCAGCAGCCGGGAGGCGGTGGAGCTGCGGATGCAGAGGGCGCGCTCCAGATCCTTTTGATAGATTTCCCGGCCCTGGCTGTGGCAGAGATAACCGATCAAAACGCCCTCGATCTCCGTCAGCATGCTCTGGGGATGGTCGGCAGGCCCCCAAAGCCGTCTGCGCAGGAGATTGGACAGTGCCTTGATCTCATACCCGACGTACCGCTCATGCTGCATGGAAACACCTCCTCCAACTGAACAGGATTATATTTTAGTTAGCAAACTAGCAAATGTCAAGAAGCAATCTGCCAAAATTTCTACGGGTCTTCCTTTAAAATTCGGCAGGCACCGAAAGAGAAGGAGGCGCCCCACACCGAAGGGCGGGGCGCCTCTGAAAAAACGGGTTGGAGGCTGCTGTTCAGCGGCCGCCCCGGGGGCGGTCCGGCAGGAAACAGAGGCAACCGGCCTGACGGCTGGCGTTCAGGTCGATGAGCCGCTGGTTGGAGCTGCCCCGGAACCGGAGGGTCAGGTCCTTCAGCTCCTCTACGAAGCGGCCGTCCACCAGCACATCCAACAGGGAGAGCATCTCGTCTGTCACCTCGCAGCGGGGATGAGTGCCGTCCGAGGTAAGCTCCTCATAGGTGAAGCCGGAGAAGCCCCAGATGGTCTTGTCCGGATACATCTGCCGGACCCGCCGGAGAAAGGGCACCAGGGCCCGCTGGTTCTCCGGTTCAAAGGGCTCGCCCCCCAGCAGTGTCAGGCCGTTGATGTAGACAGGGGAGAGTAGGGAGAGCAAATAATCCTCCGTCTCGGTGGTAAAGGGCTGGCCGTAGCAGAAGTCCCAGGTTTGGGGCTGAAAGCAGTTCTTGCAGTGATTGGTGCAGCCGGAGACGAACAGGGTAACCCGCACTCCCTCGCCATTGGCAATGTCGCAGTTTTTGATCTCACCGTAGTACATGGCGGTCCTCCTGCTATTCTTCAAAATGGGCGCCCGCAGGCGCCCATTTGAGTTTGATCGTTTTTCCCGGGGACATGCGCCTCGGGAAAAACACCGCTCAGTTTGTAAGTGTGCGAGCGAAGCGAGTGCGCGCACAAACTGCAATCTCTTCGTTCAAAAGGCTTTGCCTTTTGAACGAAATATTTTACAGGTGCAGCACCCGGTCCCGGATCTCCTGAGTCCGGCCCTGGTTCCAGAACTGGGTTCCGATGTAGCCGCAGGTCCGGCGGGCCACATTCATCTTGTCCTGGTCTGTGTTGCCGCACTGGGGGCACTTCCAGATCAGCTTGCCGTTCTCCTCCGCGATCTGGATCTCGCCGTCCCAGCCGCACACCTGGCAATAGTCGGACTTGGTGTTCAGTTCGGCGTAGATGATGTTTTCATAGATGAACTTCATCACCTGGAGCACTGCCTCCAGGTTGTTCTGCATGTCCGGCACCTCCACGTAGCTGATGGCGCCGCCGGGAGACAGGGCCTGGAACTGGGCCTCAAACTTCAGCTTGTCGAAAGCGTTGATATCTTCTGTCACATGGACGTGGTAGCTGTTGGTGATGTAGCTCTTGTCAGTGACGCCCTCGATGATGCCGAAGCGGCGCTGCAGGCTCTTGGCAAATTTATAGGTGGTGGACTCCAGAGGCGTACCGTAGAGGGAGAAATCGATATCGCTCTCCTCCTTCCACTTCCTGCAGGCGTCGTTCATGTACTGCATCACCTGCAGGGCGAAGGGGGTGGCGGAGGGGTCCGTATGGCTCTTGCCGGTCATGTACTTCACGCACTCGTAGAGGCCGGCGTAGCCCAGGGAGATGGTGGAGTAGCCGTGGTAGAGCAGCTTGTCGATGGTCTCGCCCTTCTTCAGCCGGGCGCAGGCGCCGTACTGCCACAGAATCGGGGCCACGTCGGAGAGAGTGCCCTTCAGCCGGTTGTGCCGGCACATCAGGGCACGGCGGCACAGCTCCAGCCGTTCGTCAAAGATCTTCCAGAACTTGTCCAGGTCGCCGCCGGAGGACAGAGCCACGTCAGGGAGGTTGATGGTCACCACGCCCTGATTGAAGCGGCCGTAGTACTTGTGCTTGCCAGGCTCATAATTGCCGGCGTTTGCGATGTTGCCGATGCCGGCATCTGTGAAGCGGTCCGGCGTCAGGAAGGAGCGGCAGCCCATGCAGGTATACACATCGCCCTTCAGCTCCAGCATTTTCTTGGCAGAGATGTAGTCGGGCACCATCCGGCGGGCGGTGCACTTGGCCGCCAGCTTGGTCAGGTAATAATAGGGGGAATCCTCGTGGACGTTATCCTCCTCCAGCACATAGATCAGCTTGGGGAAGGCGGGAGTGATCCACACGCCCTTTTCGTTCTTCACGCCCTGGTAGCGCTGCTCCAGGGTTTCCTCAATGATGAGGGCCAGATCCTTTTTCTCCTGCTCGTTCTTGGCCTCACCCAGGTACATGAACACCGTCACGAAGGGGGCCTGGCCATTGGTGGTCAGCAGGGTCAGCACTTGGTACTGGATGGTCTGGACGCCGCGGCGGACCTCATCCCGCAGACGGGTCTCCACCAGCTCCTCGATCTTCTCCCGGGTGGGCCGGATGCCCAGGGCCTCCATCTCCTGCTCCACCAGCCGGCGGATCTTCTTCCGGCTCACATCCACGAAGGGGGCCAGATGGGCCAGGGAAATGGACTGCCCGCCGTACTGGTTGGAAGCCACCTGAGCGATGATCTGAGTGGCAATGTTGCAGGCGGTGGAGAAGCTGTGGGGCCGCTCGATCAGGGTGTCTGTGATGACGGTGCCGTTCTGAAGCATATCCTCCAGATTCACCAGGTCACAGTTGTGCATGTGCTGGGCGTAGTAGTCCGAGTCATGGAAGTGGATGATGCCCTCCCGATGGGCCTCCACGATGTCGGCGGGCAGCAGCAGCCGCTCGCTCAGGTCCCGGGAGACCTCGCCGGCCATGTAGTCCCGCTGGGTGGAGTTCACCACCGGGTTCTTGTTGGAGTTCTCCTGCTTGGCCTCCTCGTTGCAGCACTCGATGAGGCTGAGGATCTTCTCGTCGGTGGTATTGCTCTTGCGGACCAGAGAGCGGACATAGCGGTAGGTGATGTAGTTCTTGGCCACCTCATAGGCCCCGTGAGCCATGATCTGGGACTCCACCAGGTCCTGAATCTCCTCCACAGAGGGGGAGCGGTTCATCTTCTGACAGCTGAGTTCCACGGACTCCGCGATCCGCTGGATCTGGACCGGGGTCATCCGGGCGTCCTCCTCGATAGTGTTGTTGGCCTTGGTGATGGCGGCGATGATCTTCGTGATGTCGAAGATGACCTCCGTGCCGTTCCGCTTCATGACTTTCATGGGACTCTCCGCCTCTCTTGTAGAATCAATCTCAATTGTAATATATCTAGTAAGCATTGTTATCATACCACACTAGATATGGGATGAAAAGTTGCATTTACCATAGTGTCTTCCAAAATTCGGCGGGGAAATTTGTGCGTTCCGGAGAAAAGCTGTCGATGCGGAAAAACCGCCCCGTGCGGCAGGGCGCGGAGCGGTCGGGATCCGGAGAACAGTTAGGTCAGCTCTGTGTATTTGGCGGCGCTGCCCCGGGCCTTTTCCACCGGGTACTTGGCGGCGTTCTGATCCACCTTGGCGTTCAGGATCTCATCCAGATCCAGGCCGCACACATCGGCCATCAGGACGCAGTAGCTCAGCACGTCCGCCAGCTCTTCCCGGATGCGGCCCAGCTTGTCCCGGCACTCCAGATCCGTGCCGCTCCACTGGAATATCTCCAGCAGCTCCGCCGCCTCCAGGGACAGGGAGATGGCCAGGTCCTTGGGGGTGTGGAACTGCCGCCACTCCCGGTCGTCCCGGAACTGGATCACCCGACGGATCGTCTCATCCCGCAGCATGGATGTCAACTCCTTTTCCATAAAATCAGGATTCACTCCGCCCGGACAGCCCAGCGCAGCTTGGTGGAGTGGGCCCGGGGGTTCCGGCGGCACTCCTGAGGGGAGGGACGGGTGACCTCCTGGGCGATGTCGCTGTAAAGCCCCTCCCGGTACTGCTGGCGGAAGGCCTGCTTCACCAGCCGGTCCTCCCCGGAGTGAAAGGTGAGGATGGCCGCCCGCCCGCCGGGCTTCAGCACATGGGGGAGCTTTTCCAGAAAGGCGTACAGCACCTCGAACTCGCTGTTCACGTCGATCCGCAATGCCTGGAAGGTCCGCTGGCAGGACTTCTTCACCGCCTCCTTCCGCTCCCCGGCGGGGAGGAAAGACAGCGCCCCCTCAATGAGGGCGTACAGCTGGCGGGTGGTATCCACAGTGCCGCCCCGGCGGAACACCTGAATGACGGCCTTTGCGATGCGGTCCGCGTAGGGCTCGTCGGAATTTTCCACCAGCAGGTTCTCCAGCTCCTCCTGGTCCAGCTGCCGCAGCCGCTCCGCCGCGGTGACGCCGGAGGAGGGGTCCAGCCGCAGGTCCAGGGGACCGTCCTGCTTGAAGGTAAAGCCCCGGGCCGGGTCGTCGATCTGCATGGAGGAGACGCCTAAATCCGCCAGCACGAAGTCGAAGAGCACGCCGGGGGCCACCTGGTCCACGTCGGCGAAATTCCGATGCTGGATGGTGAGGAGCTCCGGCCCGAAGCCCGCAGATGCCAGCCGGGCGCGGGTCTTTTCCATCTCGATGGGGTCCACGTCCGTGGCATATAGGTGTCCTTGCCCCTGGAGCTGTGCCAGCATCCGGCGGGTGTGGCCGCCGTAGCCCAGCGTGGCGTCGTAGCCGGTCTGGCCCGGCTGGATCTGAAGGACCTCCAGGATCTCGTCTACCAGAATGGGGATGTGCATCCCTGCCGGGGTCTTGCCGCTCTCGATGATCTTTTCTACATCAGAGCGGTAGTTCTCCGGGTCATGCTCTTTGTACTTCTCCTGAAAGGTGCGGGGGTGGGTGCCCTTGTACCGGGGGCGGCGCTTGTGCTCCTGCTCCATGGGATCAACTCCTTCTCTGAACCGCTATCATATCACAGCCGCAGCCAAAAGAAAAGTCCCGCCGCATTGACAGAGCGGCGGGGACCGGATACAATAGACATTCAGCAAGGAGGCAGATTTTTATGGTAACTTTGGCACAGCGCATTGAGGAGCTGCGGACCGCCAGGGGCCTGAGCCGTCCGGCTCTTGCCGCCGCCCTGGGCTTCCCCCGCACGGCGATTGAAAAGTTTGAGACGGGCCGCCAGACCCCCACCCAGGACCAGCAGAACAAGCTGGCGTCCTACTTCGGCGTGTCCCTCTTCTATCTTCGGGGAGAGACCAACGACACCACCCAGATGTCCGACTGGATGGACGGGGCGTTTCTGGACGAGCCCGCCCCGGTTCCGGCCCCCAGGCGGGCGGCAGTGAAGCCGGCGGTGGCGGCGTCCTCCGGCGGGGAGGGCGGCACCATGTTCGACGCGTTCCTCACCAGCAAGAAATTCCAGGAGGCACTGCGCACCGCGGTGCTGGATACTCTCCGTACGCCGGAGGGCCAGGAGCTCCTGACCAAGGC
>NZ_CAKVVF010000046.1:14280-17469 GCF_934833455.1 Oscillibacter sp. KLE 1728 | reverse complement strand
CTTTTAAGCAGTGGGTCCGGGGTTCGAATCCCCGACGGGTCACCAAAAAGAAAGACACGACTTTCGTCGTGTCTTTCTTTTTGGGTTTCGCAGGCCAATGGCCCGCGAAACCCTTCGGCGATTCAAATGCTCGGCGGAAATGAATTCTGCCTCCGCCAAGGTTCCGCCTGCGGCAAAACGCTTGTACTGCGCAAACGCACCGTCCTGCTGTGCGGAGCTCCAATGTCCGCATCTCTTCTGTCAACACAAGCTGCAGAAACCTCCTGAAGGGCTAATGCTTCAGGAGGTTTTTACAGCCGGAAAATACCAGGGATTGTTCGTAACGGGTTACCAGCAAGGGATATATCAAATTTCGCTTCGATTGCCCTGTAGGATTTGGAGTCGCTGTGAAGTCTCCGCCAGCAATTTCAATGCCGATGCTTCCAGCACCGCCTGACTGGCCGCCTGCATGATCGGGCAGATCTGTCCCCCCAAGAACTCTCTGTTGGCTTCGCACGGAAGCGATTCATTCGCCCGTGCCGGGGCAGCCGCTGTGGTGCTCCGCCCGCTCCCGTCCCAGGCTGCTTACAGGGTCATCTCCTCCCCCGGCTGAAGGACTTTGGCGGCAAATCCCGCCTCTTTGCAGGCGGCGGCGAATGCCTCCGGATCCTGGGTGATGGCCTGGAAGGTGTTGTAGTGCATGGGGACCGTCAGTCGGGGCCGGATCAGCTTCACTGCCCGGAGGGCATCCGCCGGGCCCATGGTGTAGAAATCTCCGATGGGCAGCAGCGCCACGTCGATGTCCTCGTCTGCCAGCAGGGTCATATCGGTCATCAGGGCCGTGTCTCCGGCGTGATAGATCTTCCTGCCCCCCATCTCAAAAAGGAAGCCGCAGGCAGGACAGCCCGCCGCACCGCCGCCGTGGAGGGCCTGGAAAAACTTGGCGCAGCCAAAGGACAGGCGGACCGTGCCGCCCAGATTTCCGGCGACGCATGCCACCCCCGCAGGGACAAACACCGCATCCGCCAGATCCGCTGTGCAGCAGACCGGCGCACCGGTACGTCTGGCGATGGCGGCTGCATCCCCCACGTGGTCCCCATGGCCGTGGGTGACAAAAATCACGTCCGGGTCCACCTTCTCTGCCCATTCAGGACGGCCAGCCCCGGTGAGGAAGGGGTCCGTCAGGACTTTGTGGACGCCGTCATCCAGCAGAAAGCAGGCATGGCCCAGAAATTGCAGCTTCATATATGCAGCACTCCTTTTTCCAAGATGGGACGGACAGCTGTCAGAGCCTCCGTCGGTTGGTTCTCTTGATGGGATGATATCATATCCGGTGGGCAAAGTAAATTCCAGCCTCCACGAAAAAAGCGGCGCCGGGCTTTTTCGGGCCCGACGCCGTCCGCATATTCCATCTTTCTTACAGCCGGGCCAGGATGGCATCGCCCATGGCAGCGCAGCCCACCTTCTCACATCCGGGCCGCCAGATGTCGGCGGTGCGGATGCCGTCGTTCAGCACTTGATTCACCGCAGCTTCGATGCAGTCTGCCTCCGCCGCCATATCGAAGCTGTACCGCAGCATCATGGCCGCGGACAGGATGCAGGCGATGGGGTTGATGATATCCTGTCCGGCGATGTCCGGGGCAGAGCCGTGGATGGGCTCGTACAGCCCCCGGGTGCCGTCCCCCAGGCTGGAGGAGGGCACCATGCCGATGCTGCCGGTGATCTCGCTGGCCTCGTCGGACAGGATGTCGCCGAACATGTTCTCCGTGACAATCACGTCGAACTGGGCGGGATCCTTGCAGATCTGCATGGCGCAGTTGTCCACGAACATCTCCCGGTATTCCACGTCCGGGTACTCCGCCGCCAGGCGGTGCATCACCTCCCGCCACAGGCGGCTGGTGTCCAGCACATTGGCCTTGTCCACGCAGGTGAGCTTTTTCTGGCGCTTGCGGGCGGTCTCAAAGCCGATGCGGCCGATCCGCTCGATCTCGTGCTCGGAATAGGGCATGGTGTCCACGGCGACCTTCTCGCCGTTTTCCTCGTAGGTCCTGTGCTCCCCGAAGTAGACGCCGCCGATCAGCTCGCGCACCACAATAAAGTCAATGCCTTTTTCCACGATGGCGGGCTTCAGGGGCGAGGCGTCCGCCAACTGGGGCCAGATTTTGGCAGGGCGGTTGTTGGAGTAAAGCCCCATGCCGGCCCGGAGCCGCAGGAGGCCCTTTTCCGCCCGCTTGTCACCGGGCAGGCCCTCCCACTTGGGGCCGCCGATGGCCCCCAGCAGCACGCTGTCGCTTTGCAGGCACTTGTCCAGTTCCGACTGGGGCAGGGGATCCCCGTAGGCGTCGATGGCCTCGCCGCCCATCAGGACTTTCGTATAGGTAAAGGTATGGCCAAATTTCTCAGCCACCGCGTCCAGCACCCGCAGGGCCTGGGTGACGATCTCCGGGCTGGCGCAGTCGCCGTAGATCACCGCGATATTCTTCTCCATACTGCCGCCTCCTTACCGCGCCTGGATGCTGGCCATCAGGCCGCCGGAGCGAATGATCTTCTGGATGAAGGGCGGGAAGGGCTCCGCCTGGAAGGTCTCGCCTGTGGTCTCGTCGGTGATGACGCCGGTGTCAAAGTTCACAGACACCGTGTCCCCCTCCCGGATGGCAGTGCTGGCTGACGGGCACTCCAGGATGGGCAGACCGATGTTGATGGCATTGCGGTAGAAAATCCGGGCAAAGCTGGCGGCGATGACGCAGGCGATGCCGGCGGTCTTGATGGCCAGGGGCGCGTGCTCCCGGCTGGAGCCGCAGCCGAAGTTCTCGCCCCCCACCATGATGTCGCCCGCCTGCACCCGGGTGATGAAGGTCTTGTCAATGTCCTCCATGCAGTGGTCCGCCAGCTCCCGGGCATTCTGGGTGTTCAGGTAGCGGGCGGGGATGATGACGTCGGTGTCGATGTTGTCACCGTATTTGAATACAGAACCTCTTGCTTCCATGGTGTTCAAACCTCCCTGGGATCGGTGATGTGGCCCGTCAGGGCGCTGGCCGCCGCCGTGGCGGGGCTGGCCAGATAAATCTCGCTGTTCACGTGGCCCATGCGGCCCACAAAGTTGCGGTTGGTGGTGGAGACGCACCGCTCCCCTTCCGCCAGAATGCCCATGTAGCCGCCGAGACACGGCCCGCAGGTGGGGGTGGAGACAATGCACCCGGCGTCGACAAA
>NZ_CAKVVF010000046.1:0-14270 GCF_934833455.1 Oscillibacter sp. KLE 1728 | reverse complement strand
GTCCTGTACACCTCCATGGTGGCGGGAATGATGATGCCCCGGACGCCGTCGGCGATGTGGCGGCCCTTCAAAATGTTGTAAGCGGCCTCCATGTCCTCGATCCGGCCGTTGGTGCAGGAGCCGATGACCACCTGATCGATTTTGATGTCCCCGCCCTCGGCGGCCGGGTGGGTGTTCTCCGGCAGGTGGGGCCAGCTGACGGTGGGCACCAGGGTGTCCAGGTCAATGGTGATGGTCCGCTCGTACTCTGCGTCCGGATCTGCCTCGTATTTCTTCCATTCCCGCCGGCTGCGGCCCTTCAGGTACGCCTCGCAGGTCTCGTCCACCGGGAAGATGCCGTTCTTGGCACCGGCCTCGATAGCCATGTTGCAGATGCACAGCCGGTCCTCCATAGTCAGGCTCTGCACGCCGGGGCCGATGAACTCCAGGCTCTTGTAGAGGGCGCCGGAGACGCCGATGAGTCCGATCAGGTGCAAGATCACGTCCTTGCCGGACACAGGCCGCCGCAGACTGCCGGTCAGCTCCACGCGGATGGCGGCGGGCACCTTGAACCACGCCTTGCCGGTGGCCATGCCGGCGGCCATATCCGTGGAGCCCACGCCGGTGGAGAAGGCCCCCACCGCGCCGTAGGTGCAGGTGTGGCTGTCGGCGCCGATGATGCAGTCTCCGGCGGTGACGATGCCCTGCTCCGGCAGGAGGGCGTGCTCCACGCCCATCTTGCCCACGTCGAAGAAGTTGACGATGCCGTGTCTGCAGGCGAACTCCCGGCACTGCTTGGACTGCTGGGCGCTCTTGATGTCCTTGTTGGGGACGAAGTGATCCAGAACGATGTTCACCCGGGTCTTGTCGAAAACATCGCAAAAGCCCGCCTTTTCAAACTCGTTGATGGCCACCGGAGTGGTGATGTCGTTGCCCAGGACAATATCAAGGTTCGCCTCGATCAGCTGTCCCGCCTTGACGTGCTCCTGGCCGCAGTGGGCAGCCAGGATTTTCTGTGTCATAGTCATTCCCATGGGTATTGTGCCTCCGTTCTCTGTGATGAAGTCCAGGGGTCTCCCCCGCTGTTTACCGGTTATTGATGGCACTGACCAGCGCCCGGACGCCTGCCACGATGATGTCCGTGTGGGTGCCGCAGCCCCAGGTCTCTCTGCCATCTGGCCACTTCAGCCCTACGTAGCTGCAGGCCCGGCTGTCGGTGTCAGGGTCCAGTGCGTGCTCGCTGTAATGGATCAGTGTGAAGTCCATGCCCGCTGCCTGCTCGATGGCATTGGCCACCGCGTCCAGGCGGCCGTTTCCGGCGGCGCCGCACTGGATCATCCGGCTGCCGCGGCGCAGAGTCAGGTTGGCGGAGATGGACCCGTCCTGGTTCTGTGTGTAGTGGGCGGCAGTGACATTCAGCGGGGCCGCGTTGTTGACGTAGTTGTCCTCAAACACCTCCAGCACCTCCTGGACGGAGAGTTCCCGGTGGTCGTGGTCGCTGACCTCCTTGACCCGGTAGCCCAGCTGCTCCCGCATGTGGGGCGGCGGGTTATAGCCGTAGTTCTGCTGCAGCAGGAAGCCGATGCCGCCCTTGCCGCTCTGGCTGTTGATGCGGATGACGTCCGCGTCGTAGGTGCGGCTGATGTCGTGGGGGTCGATGGGGATATAGGGGCAGTCCCACCGGTGCTGGTGGTGCTCCTTCCGGTAGGTCATGCCCTTGGCGATGGCGTCCTGGTGGCTGCCGGAGAAGGCAGCGAACACCAGGCTGCCGGCGTAGGGGCTGCGCTCATAGACGTGCATCCGTGTCACCCGCTCGTATACCTCGCAGATAGCGGGCATATCGGAGAAGTCCAGCTTCGGGTCCACTCCGTGGCTGTACATGTTCATGGCCAGGGTGATGGCGTCCACGTTGCCCGTGCGCTCCCCGTTGCCGAAGAGGCAGCACTCCACCCGCTGGGCACCGGCCAGTACCGCCAGCTCCGCATCCGCCACGCCGCAGCCCCGGTCGTTGTGGGGATGGGTGGAGAGAACCACGGCATCCCGGTACTTCAGATGCTTGGAGCACCATTCGATCTGGTTGGCGTAGATGTGGGGCATGCTCATCTCCACCGTCACCGGCAGGTTGATAATCATGGGACGGTCCGGCGTGGGCTGCATCACGTCCAGCACTGCGTTGCAGACTTCCACGGCGTACTCCGGCTCTGTGCCGGTGAAGCTCTCCGGGCTGTACTCAAAGAGGAAATTGCCCTCGTACTCCCGGCTCAATTCCTTGATGAGCTTGGCACCGTCCACGGCGATTTGCTTGATCTCCTCCCTGGACTTGTGGAACACCTCCCGCCGCTGGGCCTCGCTGGTGGAGTTGTAGAAGTGGATGATGGCCCGGGGGGCGCCCTTCACCGCCTCAAAGGTCCGGCGGATGATGTGGTCCCGGCACTGGGTCAGCACCTGGATCGTCACGTCCTGGGGGATGCGGTCCTCGTCGATCAGCTTGCGGAGGAACTCATACTCCGTCTCCGACGCCGCCGGGAAGCCCACCTCGATCTCCTTGAAGCCGATCTTCAGCAGTATCTCGTAGAACTCCAGCTTCTCCTCCAGGCTCATAGGCACCACCAGACTCTGGTTGCCGTCCCGCAGGTCCACGCTGCACCAGGCGGGGGCAGTCTCGATATGGTCCTTCTGCATCCACTCGTACACGTGCCCCGGCTCCACCGGCGGGGGATAGTAGCCAATCTGATATTTCGTCGCGTCCATCATGTCAAAGTCCTCCTTCCAAGGTCTTGTCTTTGGAAGGAGGACAACAAAAAATCCCATCTCTCCAAAGACCATCAGTCTTTGAGAGACGGGAGCAAAAAATGCTGTACCCGCGGTACCACTCTCATTGCCGGGAGACCCGGCCACTCTGTACGATCGGCTCCTCCTGAGGGGGCGAATCGCGTCTGCATGATAACGGACAGCGGCCGTCCGCACCTAAAGGCGATGCCTCTCAGCGCGGCTGCTCAAGGGCCAGTGACGCGGTCCCCTCCGTACCGCCTTGCACCGACCGGCGGCTCTCTGAAACGGGGCGTGGGATCGCCTTTTCCCCTTCATCGCATTTTGGAAGATGGGAAGAGTATAACAGCTCCGCCGAAGGACGTCAAGTGAGGAAATCTGTCCTCACAGCGGATTTGGTACGGTTTGACAGACATCTCTTGGCGAAACGCGCCGTCTCTTGTGAAAACCGCAAGAAAAAATCAGGACGGCTGCCGCCGTCCTGAAGCGGCGGCCTCCCTCCGGAAGACCCCGCTGCGGAAGCGGACCACTCCCCAGGAGCCGGGAGGGCGGGCCGGTTGTATCCTGCATCCTGAAAAATGCCCAGCACCTCACAGCGCCGCACCTGTCCGCCAGATCTGCGTCTCCGTGGCCACTATGCGCACCCGGCGGTCATGGAGGCCCACCGGTACGCGGGGCTGCAGCAGGCGGTCGGGGCATACCAGAATGGCGGGCCCCTGATAGTACTCCAGGTAGCGGTCGTAATACCCGCCGCCGGGGGAGCAGGTCACGCCAAGGTACGAGAGGCGCAGATGCGCACCCGGGTGGAGGGCGTCAGGTCAACTATGCGGACCTGCAGACCGGGCGGGGTCCTATCACGATGGAGCCCCAGTTCCCCGTGATCCCGGGGCTGGACATCGTGGAAATCGCGGAGGCTGTCGGAAACTGCGCTACCGTGCTATATAATGAGGACAACTATGCCAAGCTGCCCGAGGACCTTCAGACGGTTCTGCGGGAGTGCATGGACCAGATCCGGGAAAAGAACAACGAGATCACGCGTGATGAGGATGCCTATTATATCGAGAAGATGAAAGCCGAAGTTCCCGGGCTAACCGTGACGGAATCCGATTATGGGTCTTTGCTGCTGTGGGCCGTGCGGTCCATGAGGAGCTGGTCGCCAGCGTCTCTGATGAAGCGCTCTGCGATGCAATCCAAGCCCTGGCCTGAGCAAGGAAGGTTCCCTCCCTGCAAGGGTCTCGTTTGGGAGACAAATGGGACCCTTGCAGAAAACACCGGGGCGCCCACTGAGGTAAAACTTATAAAAAAGTATATGCGCCATTTTCCTTGGCCATTGTGCACGCTCCTCTCTGCCGGTCTTATGAGAGATATCATACAGCCGGGAGGGAAATGCGACAATGCCCCGCCGGGCCGGGCGATTTTCAGCTTGTCTCTTTGCCGGTTGTGCGGTAAACTGGACATATCGCGGCGCCGGACGGGGTGCAGCCATGGATACCGGAGCGCGCCGGGGCGCCTCCGGCATCTGCATCCGGTGGAAGCGCCCGCATCTGCATGAAACGGGAGGAAGCAGACATGGACCATCTGGACTTGGAAGCCCCCGGCCTGACGGCGGGGAATGTGGAAAAAATCGCCGCGCTGTTTCCCGCCGCCGTCACGGAGACGCGAGGCGCGGACGGGAAGGTGAAAAAGGCCGTCAACTTCGAGGTCCTCAAGCAGCTGCTGGCCCCCGACGTGGCGGAGGGGGAGGATCGCTACGAATTCACCTGGGTCGGCAAACGGGCCGCCATGGCCGAGGCCGCCCGCCCCACCTCCAGAACCCTCCGCCCCGTGAAGGCGGACAGCCGGGATTGGGACACCACCCGGAACCTCTACATCGAGGGAGACAATCTGGAAGTGCTGAAAATCCTCCAGGAGAGTTATCTGGGCGCGGTGAAGGTGATCTACCTGGACCCGCCCTACAACACCGGCAGCGATTTCATCTATCCGGATTCCTTTGTGATGGACCGCGGCGCATATCACGGTGCCAGCGGATACCGGGACGCGGAGGGGAAGATCAACTTTCAGCGGAAAAACACGTTTTCGGACGGCAGGTATCACTCCGACTGGTGCTCCATGCTCTTTTCCAGACTGCTGCTGGCCCGCAGCCTGCTCTCCCCGGACGGCGTCATCCTGATCTCCATCGACGACCATGAGTCAGCGAACCTGAAGAAGATCTGCGACGAGGTGTTCGGCGAAAGCAACTACCTGAACCAGTTCGCGTGGGTCTCCAATATCACGGGCCGCCAGATATCCGGCAGAGGCGCGGCCAAAACCTGGGAGTCCGTCCTGGCCTACGCCAGGGACATCGACGCGTGCGGCAGCCTGTCTATTGACATCCGCTTCGCCAGGGAGAAGATGCCCGATGCGTACAAGGGCTTTCGCAGGGACGTTCGGACGGACCGGCTGGGCCCCTTTGCGGTCGGCGATCCCCTCTACAATCATAATCGCAAGTTCAACGAAGAGACCCGGCCGAACCTCGTGTTCTCCATCTTCTATCAGCCCCAGACCCAGGAGATCTCCACAGGCGCCATCGGGGAGAGGCCGCCCGGATGGGTCGAGCTGCCGCCCCATGCAAATGGGGACGGCGTGCACAAATACCATGCCTGGCGGTGGTCCCGGCAGAAGATTGCGGACGAGCCATATAATCTGATCGTGCTCCCCACAGCGTCCGGTGGGTATGAGATCCACACCAAGATCAGGGACTTCGGCAGGACGCTGCTCAAGGACGTCATTCCCGACATCCCCAACGGAGACGCGGAGCTGCGGAAGCTGTTCGGCGGCCGGAAATTGTTTGACTACCCAAAGTCCGTGGACCTGTTGAGGACCCTGATCGGCTCTGTTCCGGGGAAGGATTTCGTATGCCTGGACCTCTTCTCCGGCTCCGCCACCACCGCCCACGCGGTGATGCGCCTCAACGCGGAGGACGGCGGCCGCCGCAGCTTCATTATGGTGCAGCTGCCCGAGCCCTGCGGTGAGAAGAGCGAGGCCGCCCAGGCGGGCTTCCAGACCATCTGTGAGATCGGCAAAGCCCGCATCCGCCGTGCCGGGGATCAGATCCGGACCGAATTCCCCGGTGCCTGTCCGGACATCGGCTTCCGGGTCTTCCGGGTGGACGAGGGCTGCCGGAAGGAGGTCCTCTATCCCCCGGAGGAGATATCCCAGCCGCTGATCGGGCAGACGGTGTCCAATATCCGGGAGGACCGCACCGACCTGGATCTGCTCTATGCCTGCCTGCTGGACCAGGGCCTGGGCATCCACCTGCCCCACACCAGCCGGGTGGTCGGCGGCTGCACCGTCCACCGGGTGGACGGCGGCGTCCTGGCGGCCTGTTTTGACGCTGGCGTTCCGGACACGGTCATCCGGGACATAGCTGCTTCCCGCCCCCAGTGGGCTGTCTTCCGGGACAGCGCCTTCGCCTCGGACGCCGCCAAGATCAACGTGACGGAGATCTTCAAAAGCCTGTCCCCCGGCACCCGCGTCCAGGTACTCTGAGTGCAGACCGTCCGCCTGGTTCCATTCCGCAGAAACTTTCCCCGTCTTGCCCGGATGTGTCCCCAGCGCACCGGACATAAGGAGGTGACCTCATGAAGCTCCAATTCAAGCACCAGCCCTTTCAGGCGGAGGCGGCCGCAGCGGTCTGCGATGTGTTCCGCGGTCAGTCACTGTGCGCCCAGGCACACCGGCAGGGCCTGGGCGCCGCGGCCGACAGGCCGCTGTCCCTGGCAGGGACCGGCACCGGCCTGTGCAACCAACCCCTGGCTCCGGAGCTGACCGACGCCCGGATCCTGAAAAATCTGCACGCGGTCCAGTGGCGCGCCGGATTGCCTCTGTCCAAGGCCCTGGCCGGGCCGGGGATCAACCTGTCCGTGGAGATGGAGACCGGCACCGGCAAGACCTATACCTATGTGAAAACCATCTACGAGCTAAACGCCCGCTACGGCTGGAGCCGGTTCATCATCGTGGTTCCGTCGGTGGCCGTCCGGGAGGGCGTCTACCGTTCCCTGCAGACGACCCAGGAGCACTTCGCCGGGGAGTACGGCAGGCGGCTGCGGTTTTTCATCTACAACTCCGACCGCCTCGCCCAGGTGGACCGCTTCGCCTCCGACAGCGCCATTCAGGTCATGATTATCAACATGCAGGCGTTCAACTCGGGCAGGAACCAGCGGATCATCGACCAGCGGCCGGACAGCTTCCGGGGCCGCCGCCCCATCGACGTCATCGCGGCCACCCGGCCTATTCTCATCATTGACGAGCCCCAGAGCGTGGAGGGCCGCCAGACTCGGGAGAGCCTGCGCAAGTTCAACGCCCTGTTCACCCTGCGCTACTCCGCCACCCACCGGGAGGCGTACAACATGGTGTACCGTCTGGACGCCCTGGACGCCTATAACCGGCATCTGGTGAAACGGATCGCCGCCCTGGGGGTGACCTTCACATCCTCCCCCGCCGCTGGCGGCTTTGTCTATCTGGAGGGCGTGGACCTGAGCCGGGACAGGGCCCCCGCCGCCCGGATCGGTTTTGAGGTCAAAGGGGCGTCCGGCATTCGGACGGTGGTGAAACAGCTGCGCCGGAAGGCGGATCTGTTCGCGGCGTCCAACGGCCTGGCCGAATACGCCGACCGCTATGTGGTGGCAGAGATCGACGGTCGGGACAGCTCGGTGACCTTTCTCAACGGCCTGAAGCTATATGCCGGTCAGTTCAGCGGCGGCGAGGAGCGGACAGCTCTCCAGCGCCGGGTGCAGATTCGGGAGACCATCCGCACCCACCTCCGCCGGGAACGGGAGCTGTATTCCAGGGGAGTGAAAGTGCTGTCCCTCTTCTTCATCGACGAGGTGTCCAAATACCGCCTGTACGACGGGGACAGCGGCAGCGGCCGCAGCGGCGAGTACGCCAAAATGTTTGAGGAGGAGTACGTCGCCGTGGCGGAGGCGTTCCGGCGAGAGATCGACGACCCGGCGTACCGGGCCTATCTGGACGGCATCGATGCCCGCGAGACCCACCAGGGCTACTTCTCCGTAGACCGGCGGAAGGGCCGCCAGGCCCGCTTTGTGGAGGGAAAGATCGACCGCAAGAGCCGAACCTCCTTCGACGCGGACGCCTATGACCTGATCATGCGGGACAAGGAGCGGCTGCTCAGCCTGGATGAACCTGTGCGGTTCCTCTTCTCTCACTCCGCCCTCCGGGAGGGGTGGGACAACCCCAATGTGTTCCAGATCTGTATGCTGAAGCCCCAGACGGAGTCGGAGATCCGCAGCCGCCAGGAGATCGGCCGCGGTCTGCGCCTGTGTGTCAATCAGGAGGGCGAACGCATGGACGAAAGCGTCCTGGGCGGGGCGGTGCAGGAGCTGAACAAGCTGACGCTCATCACCGATATGGAGTTCGGCAGATTCGCGGAGGCCCTGCAGCAGGGGCTGGCGGCGTCCCTTGCCGGCCGCCCCCGGACGGTGGAGCCGGGCCTGTTTGCCGGCAGGCTCCTCACTGGCACCACCGGGGCACGGGTCCGGGTGACGCGGGAGCTGGCAGATGAGATCTGTGCCGCTCTCCGGAAACAGGGCTATGTGAAGGACCGCGTCCTCACCGGCAGCTTCTTTGCGGACCGGGAC
Organism: Oscillibacter sp. KLE 1728; assembly: GCF_934833455.1. Taxonomy (NCBI): domain Bacteria; kingdom Bacillati; phylum Bacillota; class Clostridia; order Eubacteriales; family Oscillospiraceae; genus Oscillibacter; species Oscillibacter sp. KLE 1728. Next base: position 5,886 of record NZ_CAKVVF010000046.1, on the reverse strand, counting down.
CGAGGTGCCGTCCGGCTGGGCGGAAGCCTTCAGGACCTCAGCGCCGCCGTGGCGCAAGTCCTCTCCGGCGTCTATACCCCCCGGGCCATCCCCGCGGAGAACGCCCACGGCGGCAACGTCACCGCCCGGGCGGACCCGGAGAAGCTGCAGACCGAGGCGTTCCGCTCCCTTTGGGCGCGGGTCGGCCCCAAGTCCTTCTACACCGTCTCCTTTGACACCCGGGAGCTGATCGGGAACGCCATCCAGGCACTGGACGCGCATCTACAGGTGACCCCCGTCTCTGTCCGGACGGTGTATGGCGAGCAGGCGACGCAGCTGCAGTCCCGGGAACAGCTGCTTCAGGGCCGGGCCTTCCGCCGCAGGGAAAGCCGTGTGCAGGCCGCCGGTCCCCCGGCGCCGGGCGGTGTACGGTATGACCTAGTGGGCAGGCTGGTGGAGGAAACCGGCCTGACCCGTACCACTGCGGCAGCCATTCTCCAGGGCATAGCCCCTGAGACATTTGCCATGTTCCGCCTGAATCCGGAGGATTTCCTCCTCCAGGCCTCCAGGCTCATCAACCGGGAGAAGGCGGCCGCCGTCGTCCGGCACATCACATACCACCGGCTGGACGCGTCGTATGACGCCGCCCTCTTCACCAATGCCGTCCGCCGGGGCAGGCTGGGGTGCACCGCCGTGCCCGCCGCCCATTCGATCTCAGACTATGTGATCTGTGACACCGACAGGGAACGGGCCTTTGCCGAGGCGCTGGAGGCCAGCGAGGCGGTCAGATTATATGTCCGACTTCCCAAGTCCTTCTTCATTCCCACTCCGGTGGGGCGGTACACGCCCGACTGGGCCATCGCCCTCCGGGACCGCGCAGGGGATCCCGTCTATTTCGTGGCAGAGACCAGCGGCAAGGCCCCACAGCCCCAGGGCGTGGAGGCGGCGAAACTCCAGTGCGCCCGCGCACACTTCGCCGCGGTCAGCGGCGGAGAGGTGATGTGCGGCGCCGTCCGTGACTTGGATGAGCTCCTGCGCATCGTGGGCTGAAGCCCCGGGGCCGCACAGTATGCACGGCGGCGTATGGAAGGCCCCCCGCTATGGACAGAGAAGCGGGGGGGGGGGGGGGGGGGGCGCACCCCGGGGGCCCCCAATGCTGGCCGGGGGGGTTTGGCACGCCCCCCGCGTCGGCCCATCTCCGGGGGCCATAAAACCAGTTTTTTACCGCCCGCGCCGGCTTGTGTGCAGCTGTGAGGTCTGCAAGAATTCGAATACACTGCCGGTTCCCCGGCTTTCAGCAAGCGGGCCGCCGCAGCGGCACGCTCCGGAACTCCGGCCCGGCGGAGTCTGTTTGAGCCGCCGCATCCCCGGTGCGCCGCCAAAGCCGGCCCCCATCTCAGGGCAGAACTGCCTGTGCCAGGCGGTTGTCAATGCCCTGTCCCCTCCCCCGCCCGGGGTGCGCCGCCCCGCCTCCGCAGACGGCGGAACCGCCGGTGAGAAGCAGTCTTCCCGCCGTTCTCACGCCGTCCCGTGGGGGATGATGACCTTCTCCACCCGGATCTTCCCATCCTCCGCCTCCGCCGTCATCATGGTGATCTCCTGATGGAACCGCCGAGGGCCGCAGGAGCCCGGGTTGAGCCAGAGGACGCCGCCTTTCTCCTCCTGCACGTACTTGTGGGAGTGGCCGAACACCACCGCGTCCACACCGGCCAGGTCCGCCGGGACCTCCTTTCTGTTGTGGACCATGAAAAAGGTCACGCCGCCCAGGGTAACGGTGAGATCGTGCGGGATGGCCTCCGCCCAGTCCTTGTCGTTGTTGCCCCGGACGATGTACAGCGGCGCATACTGCCGCAGCTCATCCACGATGCTCTGCCTGTTGATATCTCCGCCATGGAGGATGGCGTCGGCGGTCTTTAGATGCTCCGTGACCTCCGGCCGCAGCAGGCCGTGGGTGTCGGAGAGAATGGCAAGTTTCATAGGTTTCCCCTCCCCCTCAGATGATGATGCCCTCGCAGTGGTCGATCTCGTGCTGGATAATCTGGGCCGTCCAGCCGGTGAAGGTCTTGATCCGCTCCTGGAATTTTTCGTTCTGCCAGCGGACCTTGATGGACTCCCACCGCCGGGCTCTGCGGGTGCCGGAGAGGGACAGGCACCCCTCCTCCGCCTCATAGGGGCCGGCCCTTTTCACGATCTCCGGATTGAACATGACCATATAGCCGCCCTGGTTGTCGAAGGCGATGATGCGCTTGTTCACGCCGATCATGTTGGCCGCCATACCTACGCAGCCGTCCCTGTGGACTTCCAGTGTCTCCAGCAGATCCGCCGCCACCGGCAGGTCCTCCGGAGAGGCGGGCTCGGCCTTTTGGGCCAGGAAGGCCTGGTCTTTGCAGATGTCCCGAATCATGATGGGTCCTCCTTGTGTCGTTGAATCGCCGCCGCTATGGTCTCCGCCGCAATGCGGGCCCCCTGCCCGCTGGGGTGGACGCCATCGGCGGCGTAGAGGTCCTGCGTGCCGGGCAGCTGGTAAAACCGCCGCCCCACGTCGGCAAGCAGGGCGCGGTTTTCCTCCGCCGCCCTGCGGTACGCCGCGGACAGGTTCCGGGCCATCCCGCCATAGTCCCATCCCTTGGCCGACAGCCGGGCCCCACCCTTCTGATAGGCCCAGGTGGCATAGAGCACCGGGATGGCCCCGTTCTCCCGGATCTGCCGGCAGAGCCGCTCCACGCTGGCGAAAAAGCTCCCGGGAGCGGTGATGGGGCCGTGGCTCATTTCCTGCAGCACCACATAGTCCCACTGCTCCTTTGCAAGCGCCGCCTGCGTTCGGGCGCCCAGCCGGGTGTTCGGGTTCAGATGCTCGGACAGCCGGGCCCCGCCCCGGGTATGGCAGACCACTTCCGCCCCGGTCAGTTCCGCCAGAATGTCCGGCATATCTTGGGCAGAGGTGAGGCTGTTGCCCAGCATCAGAATCCGCATGTTGCTCCTCCTTGTCTCGTTTCCGTGCGCGTCTGCGCGAAAGGCTCCCGCCGTCAATGCTCGGGGCAGCGCTCCATAAGCCCCCTGCCGGATTTGCTGATATCCCCATATCCCGCCGGAGCCGCAGCGGCCCGCTCTGGGCGGCACCGGTTCTCCCATTGATGGTTCCCTCCAGCAGGCGCACGGTGCCGGGGAATGATGCGTTTCATGGGGCGAAATCCCGGCGGCAAGGGCCCTGTGCCCCTGCTCCGCGAAGTGGCACACCGTCATAGGCCGGGGAGACGTTCCACCGCCCGGCAAGGGTCCGGCAGCACCCGGCGAAGGTCCGGGAAGCGGCAATGAGCATTTGGCCCGGCACCCATTCCCCCGGGGACCGGGACGGCAACGCCAACAGAGGGAGCTTCCCCCGTGCCAGCTCCAGGCTGGTCAGGAATCGCTCCATCCGCTCCGCCGTGGCCTTGGGCCTGCGGCCCTGCAAAAGGTCATTGGTGCCCAGCATCACGATCAGCAGGTCGGTGTCCGCCGGAATGTCAGGTGCCGCGTCGGGGAGCTCCCGGCCGTTGGCGCCCCAGTTGCCCAACACCCATCCGGTTTCGGCCGCCAGGATGTCCACCCATCAGCTGCCCGGGGCACAGCGCCCGCCCAGCCGGGACCGGGGATCGTAGCCCCAGGTGCTGGAATCGGCGAAACAGATGACCTTCCTCACAGCTGTCCCTCCAAGGCACAAGCCCCGGACGTGCCCTCACCTTCCCCGCATCCCGTTTAGGCCGGTGCGTGCGGTGCTATTCTGCCTGCGGCATTTGTGATTTCATCACGGTGCGATTCATAGATTTGCGGTATGATGAACCCACTCAATTTAGGGAGGCATGCTATGAATTCCGTGAAAAAGCGGCGCAGAGCCGTGGTGGACCCGTCAGCCTGTGTGGCCTGCGGCTGCTGTGTGAAGGTCTGTCCCCTGCAGGCCATTGAGATCGTGCGGGGCGTTATGGCCCAGGTCCGGCAGGACAAATGCGTGGGCTGCGGCAAGTGCGCCAGGGAGTGTCCGGCCAGCGTCATCAAAATCCGGGAGGTAGAGGCATGAAGAAGCACTGGTACGACTATCTGTGGATCGCTTCGCTCCTGTACCTCCTGCTGGGATTTTTCAACATTCTGTTTGCCTGGCTGGGCCTGCTGTGCTTCTTCATCCCCCTCATCATCTCCGTGGTCAGCGGGACCAAGAGCTACTGCAACCGCTACTGCGGCCGGGGCCAGCTGTTTGGGCTGCTGGGCGGGCGCTTCGGGCTGTCCCGCAGGAAAGACATCCCCAAATGGATGAAAAGCAAGGCGTTCCGATACGGATTTCTCGCCTTTTTCTTCGCCATGTTCTTTCTGATGCTGTGGAACACCTATTTGGTGTTCGCCGGTGTGCGGGATCTGGGGCAGGCGGTCACCCTGCTGTGGACCTTCAAGCTGCCCTGGAACTGGGCCTACCACGGCACCCTTTTCCATCCCGGCGTGGCGCAGTTCGCCTTCGGCTTCTACGGCGTCATGCTCACATCCACAGTCTTGGGGCTAATCACCATGGTGCTGTTCAAGCCCCGCAGCTGGTGTGTCTACTGCCCCATGGGCACCATGACACAGCTGATCTGCAAAGCAAGGAACAGCCGCACATGACCGTGCCGTATCACGCGGCTCAATCCTGCAACTGCCGCAGCCTGTCCTCATCAAGGAGCCGGACCATGCCCCGGGAGAGCCGCACCATGCCCTCGCTCTGAAAATAGCGCAGCATCCTGGTAATCACCTCCCGGTGGGTGCCCAGGTGATTGGCAATGGCCTCATGGGTGATCTTCAGCACGCTGCTCCCCTCGATGGAAGCCTCCTCCAGCAGAAAGGCCGCCACCCGCTTGTCCAGGCTCTTCCACATGACCTGCTCCATCAGCCACATGACCTCGGAGAACCGGCTGGCCATCAGCTCGTTGGTGTAGTTGGCCACAGGCGCCGACGTCTCCATGATGTCCTGGTAGACCTCCGCGGGAATGACCCAGAGGTCCGTGTCCTTCTCCGCCTGGATGGTGACCTCAAACTGGATGGAGCGCATGATGCAGGACGCAGAGAACAGGCACAGATCCCGGTCGAACAGGCGGTAAATGGTGATCTCCCGCCCCTCGTCAGAGAGGATATAGGCCCGGAGCTGCCCCGCCTTCACCAGGAGGAGTCCGGTGCAGTCCATGTCCCCGTTGTGCAGGATCGTCCCCTTCTTCACGGTTCGGAAATTCAGATTGCTGCGGATCCGGTCCTGCTGGTCTGTTTGGAGCTTGTTCCAGATGGGAAAATAGTCCTGAAAGGTCATTCCGTGTCCCTCCTCATCGTGTTCTCAGTATAGTTGACAGGAGCTTTGCTGTCAACCGGCCCGCTTTTCGGAAAATCCCGTGTTTTGGGTGATGTCGTCACAGAAAAATCGCGGGCTTTCGGTTATACTAGGACCAAACCAAGGAAAGGAGCTGACCAGCATGGCGGCTATCAATCTAAACAAGGAACAATTCCAGCAGATGGCAGAGGGCGGCAAGCCCATCCTGGTGGATTTCTGGGCTCCCTGGTGCGGCTACTGCCGCCGGATCGGGCCCGCGTATGAGAAGATCGCGGACGAATACGGCGACCGTCTCACCGTGGCGAAGGTAAACATCGACGAGGAGGCCGCGCTGGCCGAGGCGGCGCAGATCGAGGTCATTCCTACGCTGGTCCTGTATCGGGACGGGAAAGCCGTGGACTCTATCGTCAACCCCGGGTCCAAAGCGGCCATCGACCAGTTCATCCAGGAGGCTATGGCGAAGTAAGGAGGCGGAATCCATGGGCGAAACTCGTGTCTACGACATGATCGTGGTGGGCGGCGGGCCGGGCGGCTATACGGCGGCGCTCTATGCAGCCAGGGCCGGGCTGGATACACTGGTGCTGGAG
>NZ_CAKVVF010000045.1:12651-17487 GCF_934833455.1 Oscillibacter sp. KLE 1728 | reverse complement strand
GGACAGACATGGTGCATACTTTTCCCGCTTCTGCTCACGTTAAGGTTGCCAGCTGCTCCAGCAGATGCAGAACAACAGGCTTGACACGCGGCGCACAGGCGTTGAAAAGCCGCAGCACCTGCTCCTGACCGTAGTCGGGAGAGGTCGTCTGGACGCCGGTGAAGGCTCGGGCAAGGTCGTATTCCAGAACACAGCAGAGCCTGTCCAGCAGGTCCAGCGTCGGATGCACCCGTCCGTTTTCAATTCTGGACAGGTAGACCACAGTAATGCCGGCCCGTTCCGCCGCGTCCTCCTGTGTGATCCCCAGTTCCTTTCGCCGCGCCTGCAGCCGGCCACCAATCGCAGCATAATCCAAAGGCATGTAATCACCCTAAAACATCCTAGCAAAGATAATCTTTTCATTTAATGAATTGACATTTTAACTTAATCTGATAAAATAATATTTGCGAATTTTCTAAGGGTATACGCCGCAGCGCCAACACATGGGAGATGACAGACAGATGAAAAAAATTCGGGTGGGAATCCTGGGAGTGGCCGCCGCAGCGGCGCTCTGCTTCACGGCGGGAGCCGTCTATCTCTATGCCAGGGGAGTGTGGCAGATGCCCATTCCGGCGGACCGGGCCCTCCCGGTGCTGATGTACCACCATATCGTGGAGGACGGTGAGCCGTGCAACGATATGACCATCACCGTGAGCCGTATGGAACAGGACCTGCGCTGGCTGACGGAACATGGCTACCACACTGTGCTGCCGCGGGAGTTGGCAGGGGGAGAGCCGCTACCGGAAAAACCCCTTCTCATCACCTTTGACGACGGATACCGGAGCAACTACGAGCTGCTCTTCCCGCTGCTTCAGGCATACCAGATGAAAGCCGTGGTCTCTATTATGGTGTATATGCAGGACGTGTCCGCTGACAACTTCCTCAGCTGGGATATGTGCCGGGAGATGGCAGACTCCGGCCTGGTAGAGATCGGGTCCCATGCCTATTCGCTCCACAATCTGGGAGATCTGGGCGGAAACTTTGACCCGGGCGGCATCAACGGCATCCAAAGGGATCCGGAGGAGTCGGACAGTGCCTTTGAGGCCAGGGTGCTGGGGGATATTCAGAAGAGCCATGACCGCATTGCCCAGGAGGTGGGCCAGCCCGTCACCTTCTTCGCCTATCCCTTCGGCATCACCGAGCCGGACGCGGAGGCATTTGTGCATGAGCTGTTCCCGGTCACTGCGGTCACCAGACACGGCACAGCCGACTTGGGGAAGGGACTGCATGAGCTGCCACGCATGACCGTGACGATGGACAGGGAACTGGAGGACATTCTGAAGGACTGATGGAGGGGCCGCTTTTCCGGAGCAGGAAAAAGGACTCCGCAGGCACAGCCTGCGGAGTCCTTTTGACCGGGGATGGAGTTGGCGGCGGGCCGCCCTCAGGGGCTCTGGGGCAGATCCACTGTGCGGACCGTCTCATTGCCGGCCAGGTCCACCGCGTAAAAGGTATAAGGTCCGCCATTGCGCACCAGCAAGGTGGCGGCTCCCCACGCATTCAAGGGGAGGGGCGTCCCCGCAGCGCCGCCCTGGAAATTCGCTGCCGTGTATGTCCCGGCGGCATAAGCGGCGGAGCGGAAGTCGCCGTCCGGATCCTGGACTTGAACGGTCAGATACTGCTGCCCCCTCCACTGGAAGAGAGACAGGGAGAGAATGGGCGGACTGTCGGTATAGGCCGCCAGGTCCGGCTCCGTCCAGGTCCGCCCCTTCTGGGCCGCGGCCCCGGATGCCATGGCGGCACCCAGGTCCAGCATCCCGCCGGTAGCCGTCAGGCCGGTGAGGCTGCCCAGCTTTTGGACGGAGGATAGCAGGATGTCCTTCACGTCGGCCAGCGTGGCATCCGGAAACTGGGAGCAGAGCATGGCCGCCGCAGCACTGACCATAGGCGCCGCCATGGAGGTTCCTGTCATGTAACTGTATGAATTCCCGGGGGTGGTGCTTAAAATATGGGTGCCGGGGGCGGCCAGGTCCACAGAGGAGGCACCGTAGCTGGAGGTAGGATCCAGGTTACCGTCGTATCGGAGGTTCGCCACGGTAATGAGGTTATCCAAGTGGTAGCTGGCCGGGTAGCTGGGGGCAAGCTCCAGGTCGGCGCCGTCGTTGCCGGCTGCAACTACGAACAGCATATCCGACGCCGCGATGGTGCGGTACAGCGCGGGGTCGTTTCTGGAAGAGCCCAGGCTCAGGTTGCAGATCCGGGCTCCGTTGGCCTCCGCGTACTGAATGGCCCGGATGATGGACGCCGTGGAGCCGCTGCCGTCCCACCCGCCCAGAGCCTTGACTGCCATGACTTTGACGTGGTCGCTCCGGACGATGCCGGCGATCCCGATGTCGTTGTCTGCATGGGCGGCGATGGTGCCCGCGCCGTGGGTGCCGTGGCTGTCCTCATTGCCCGTATAGACCTGATTGCTGCCGGAGTAGAAATTCCAGCCGTAGACATCGTCGATATAGCCGTTTCCGTCGTCGTCTACCCCGTTGCCGGGGATCTCGTCTTCGTTCACCCAGATGCGGCCCTCCAGATCGGCGTGGGTGTAGTCGATGCCGGTGTCCACCAGGGCCACCACCACATCCCGGCTTCCGCCGTCGTACAGGGCCCAGGCATCCTCCGCGCCGATGTCCACGCCGGCCGCGGCCTGCACGGTTCCGGTGCTCCCGGCGGATGCATCGGACTGCATCCACCAGGGGGCAATCCACTGCCACGGGGCGGAGGGGAGTGCAAAGGGATCATTGAAGACCGGATAGGGGTTCTCCTGCTCCTCCAGTTGGAAGCTGCCGTCGTTATACAGGGCCCACTGCTCCGCCAGCAGCGGGTCTGTGGTGGAGAGAGCGGTGCTTGTGTATGTGTAGTTGGGCTGGACCAGCGCCACACCCTCCTGCCGGGCCAGCTGCGGCAGCCCCTCCTCCAGGGAGGCGGCGTCCTCGTAGACGACCACCTCGGTCCTGCCGTCCTCATACAGGACCAGAACCTCACTGTCGGGGTATGCGGCGGGCTCCAGAACGGATGTCCCCGCCGGGACGGAATCGGTGCCCACAGCGGCTGCGCCCAGGGTCATGCCCTGCGCCAGCAGAAGCAGGGAGAGCAGCAGGCACACCGACCGTTTTACATGGTGAGAGACCCTCATGGCGTTCCTCCTATTCCGGGATGGTTCTCTGATGATGGGACCATGGTACACCCAAAAGCTAAAATGAGCCTGAAATGAGGGGAAACGGAGCCATCCGGCAGCCTGTCCCCTGTGTCAAGCATAGCAGACTTGCTCCCTGCTGTCCAGAGCGGCAGCGATTTTCCGGATTTGTGAAAGGCCATCCGGTGGGAAAATGAATTTGACACCGGTGCGGGAATCCGGTATTCTGAACGCATGGATACTGATTCCGGACACAAGATGAGAAAGGATGGATTATGGAAGCATTATACGGACTCCTGCTCCCGTTCCTGGGCACCTCCCTGGGCGCGGCGAGCGTGTTCTTTATGAAAAAGGCGATGTCGGACGGCCTGCAGAAGGGGCTGACGGGCTTCGCGGCAGGGGTGATGACGGCGGCGTCGGTTTGGAGCCTGCTGATCCCGGCTATTGAGCGGTCGGAGGAGCTGGGAAAGTGGTCCTTTGCACCGGCCGCCGCAGGCCTCTGGCTCGGCTTTCTGTTCCTGCTGGCGCTGGACCATATCATTCCCCATCTGCATTGGGGCAGCGCGCAGCCGGAGGGCCCCTCCAGCCGGCTGCGCCGGACCACCATGATGGTGCTGGCGGTAACGCTCCACAACATTCCGGAGGGGATGGCGGTGGGCGTGGTCTGCGCCGGATATCTGGCAGGGGACACGGAGATCACTGCTATGGGCGTGCTGGCGCTTTCCCTGGGCATCGCTGTCCAGAATTTCCCGGAGGGAGCCATCGTCTCCATGCCCCTGCGGGCGGAGGGTGAGGGGAAGCTCCGGGCCTTCGCCGGAGGCGTGCTATCCGGCGTTGTGGAGCCCATCGGCGCCCTGGTGACGATCCTGGCGGCGGAGCTGCTGGTGCCTGCCCTGCCGTATCTGCTGGGCTTTGCCGCAGGGGCCATGCTTTATGTGGTGGTGGAGGAGATGATTCCGGAGATGTCCCAGGGACGCCACTCCCACATCGGTGTGCTGGCCTTTGCCGCGGGCTTCAGTGTGATGATGGTGCTGGACGTGGCCCTGGGATGACGGTCAGGATGATTTTTGCCCGGTGTCCTTCTCCAGCTGTCCACTGAGGCGTTCGCTCTGCGTGCCGAAATAGAAGGCGATGACGACGGAGAAGATGGTCAGGAAATCGTGGCTGGAGATACGGCCGGTGACGGCCAGGTCGGCAAATACAACGGTGAGGATCAGCGTCACAATACTTTTGACGCAGAGAAGATTGCTCAGACGTTTAATCAGAGCGGCAGGCATGGGGACCCCTCCCTGTTTCGGATGATTTTGCTCCATGATATGCGCCCCGCTCCGAAAAGACCCCGGCGGGGGAACAGGACGGGCGCCCTCCCACTAAACTGGAAGGGGAGCCCTGTGCTCCCTGAGCCTGTACAGAGGGGGGAAAACGCATTTGAGCGAACGAGAAAAGCGCGTCTGCCTGGATCCGGGGCATGACGCGGGCAATCTGGCCAACAAGAGTCCGGATGGGACCTATTATGAGCATGTATTCACCCTGGACCTGGGGAAGCGGCTGGAGAAGCTGCTCACAGACCGGGGCGTCTCCGTGACCATGACCCGTACTGGCGGCGGGGCAGTAAGCCTGGCCAGACGGTGTGAGATCGCCAACAGCATCCCGGACCTGGACCTGTTCGTCAG
>NZ_CAKVVF010000045.1:0-12641 GCF_934833455.1 Oscillibacter sp. KLE 1728 | reverse complement strand
GTTCGTCAGCCTTCACAGCAATGCCGCCGCCGGGGGCGGCTGGTCCTCTGCCAAAGGGTGGAGCGTCTATCTCTACGGCCCCGGCGGCGACCGGGAGCGGGCGGCTCAGGACATCCTGGAGCAGGTGCGGGCGGCGGGCATCGCCGTGCGATCCACGCCGATTGTGTACGATCCGGAGCTCTATGTGCTGAAGCACACAAAGGCCCCGGCCGTCCTGCTGGAAAACGGCTTCCACACCAACCGGGAGGAGGCTGCCCTGCTGGGGCAGGCCGACTACCGCCAGAAGCTGGCGGTGGCAGAGGCCAAGGGAATTCTGGAGTATTTGGGCATCCCCTGGGTGGAGACCGAAGAAGAGACGGACTACCAGGCAGAAGCCAGGGCCGCCGTGGACTGGCTGACGGAAAACGGCATCATGCAGGGAAATGCGGAGGGAGACCTGATGTTGGACCAGCCGCTGACCCGCCGACAGTTCGCCGTACTGGAGTACCGGATCGCCAAGCTGGAAGGATTTGTCTGAGCACAGGCCCCGTATGAATATGCGGGGCCTGTATTTTCTTTGGGTAAATCGACGAAATTCGACATTGTTCGGCAATTTTTTTCCAAAAGTGAATTTTTATTCGTGTTAAAAATTTGGAAGATAATGTAAAATCCTCCGTAGAAGGAGGGTTTGCTATGCAAAAATATCAAAAAAAAAAGACACATTCAGGAAAAGAGCCCCTTTTGGAGAGAGCGGAGACTGGCGGGACTTTCCCAGGAAAAGGCTGCGGAACGCCTGGGAATTTCCACACGGACACTGCAAAAGTATGAGCGGGGAAAAGCGCAGCCCAGGTTCGACATGGTTGTCCGCATGGCAGAGATTTACGGCTGTGACCTCTATGCGTTTCTCTGCTCCCGGAGGGCAGGCGGCATGACCGGCTACCGGTATGCGCCGGTGCGCGTCCGCAGCTTCCGACCAGACTGTTCTTGTGTGTATGGCATTCTGGTCCGGAAGCTGGAGGGGGAACGGACGGTGGCGCTGACCGTCATCCCCGGGCTGTCGCCGGACAAAGAGGCGGTCCACCGCTTTGCGGAGTGGTGCGGCCGGGAACAGTTGGACCCCGCCCGTCTGCCGGAGGCCATCCGGGCCGCATTCCCGGACACCGTCAAGACTCCGTGAGAGCGAGCACCCCCGCCGGAGAGTTCCCGGCGGGGGCGCTTCTGTCTCAGATTTTACAGCCGGGACGCAAAGTCGGCCATGGCCTCGGAGATCTTCAGTTGCTGAGGACAGACCGCCTCGCAGCTGCGGCAGCCGATGCAGGCGCTGGGCCACTTGTCCTGCGGCAGAGCAGAGAGGGCCATGGGGGCCAAGAAGCCGCCGCCGGTGAAGGCATGCTCGTTGTACAGCGCCAGCAGGGAGGGGATATCCAGCCCCTGAGGACAGTGGCTGACGCAGTAGTGGCAGGCGGTGCAGGGAAGGGCGGTCTTGCTGACCATGCGCTGGGCCTGGGCCAGCAGGCGGTCCATCTCCCTGCTGCTGAGGGGAACCCCCATCTGGAAAGTGGCGATGTTGGCCTTCACCTGCTCCAGGTCGGACATGCCGGAGAGAATCATGGTGACGCTGGGAATGGACTGCAGAAACCGGAAGGCCCAGGCCGGGATGGGTTCCTCGGGGCGCATGGCCCTCAGGGGGGCGGCCTCCTCGTCGGAAAGGCGGGCCAGGCGGCCGCCCCGCAGGGGCTCCATGACCCAGACGGGAATGTGCCAGCTATCCAGTAGCTCCACCTTTTCGCGGCCGTTCTGGAAGGTCCAGTCGATGTAGTTCAGCTGCAGCTGACAGAACTCCATATCCTTGCCGTAGGCGTCCAGAAACCGCTTCAGCACAGGCAGGTTCCCGTGGCAGGAGAAGCCCAGGTGGCGGATACGGCCGCGCCGCTTCTGCTCCATCAGATAGTCGTGGATGCCGTACTGCGGGTCCAGATAGGCGTCGATGTTCATCTCACAGACGTTGTGGAAGAGATAGAAATCAAAATAGTCCACCCGGCACTTTTTCAGCTGCTCCTCAAAAATCTCCTGCACCTTGGGCATGTTGGACAGGTCGTAACCGGGGAACTTGTCGGCAATGTAAAATTTTTCCCGGGGATGTTTGGCCAGGGCCTTACCCAGGGCAATCTCTGAGTTGCCGTTGTGATACCCCCAGGCGGTGTCGTAGTAGTTGACGCCGTTGGCCATGGCGCAATCCACCATCTCCTCCGCGGCGGCCTCGTCCACCACGGCGTCGTTGCCGCCCACCACAGGCAGGCGCATACAGCCCATGCCCAGAGCGGACAGCTTCAGGTCCTGAAAGTCCTTGTAAATCATCACGATTTCTCCTTTTCAGATTTAGGAAGGGGATACTGCCTTCTCCGGGAGACGAGGTGCCTCCACAGTGGGGAAGTCCCCGGCCCGCCCTTGGGCGGAATCCCTCTATGAAAAGGATAGCACTTGGAGCGCACTCCAAGTCAAGAGGGGAAATCCTGCTTTTAGAAAGTCTTTTGTCCGGCCGAAGAAAAAGGCCCGCCGCCCTGTTCCGGGGCGACGGGCCGGAGTCACACCGGCTGCAGGTAGCCGGTGACGATGCCTAGCAGGGCGGACAGCAGGATGATGACGATGGGATGGAGCTTCTTGTGGGTCAGGACCGCCATCAGGGCGAAGATGGCCAGAGAGCAGACCAGGGGATACGCCGTCACCGCTGCCAATCCCTCCGGCAGGAACACCGTCTGCCCCACCGAGACCACCGCGGCGCCGATCATGCCGATCACAGCCGGACGCAGTCCGCCCATGGCGCCGCTGACGATGGCGCTGGAGCGGAAGGCGGCGTAGAACCGGGCCACCAGCAGGATGATGAGGAAGGAGGGCAGCACCACCCCCAGCGTGGCGCAGAAGGCGCCGGGCAGGCCCGCCAGCTCCGCCCCCACATAGGTGGAGACGTTCACCGCAAAGGGGCCCGGCGTACTCTCGCTGACGGCGATGAAGTTCACCAATTCTTTCGCCGTCATCCAGCCCTTGGCCTGGACATCCGCCTGGATGAGCGGCAGCATGGCATAACCGCCGCCGATGGTGAACAGGCCGATCTTGAAGAAGGTCAAAAACAGCTCCAGATACAGCATCACACAGCCCTCCTTTTCGCCATGCGGGCGGAGAGCAGCCCCACCGTCGCACTGGCCAGGATCACCAGCACCGCATCCATGCCGCAGAAGGCCGTCAGCACAAAGGCACCCGCCATGACGGCATAGGAAACAGCGCCCTTGGGGCTCTGCCGGTACATGGACAGCAGTGCCTTCAAAAGCAGGGCCAATACGCCGGCCCGGATGCCGTTGAAGGCGTATTGGACCACCGCCAGGTCCGAGAACTGCCGCAGCACAAAGGAGACAACGTAGATCACCAGGAAGGAGGGCAGCACCACGCCCAGCGTGGCGCAGAAGGCGCCGAGGGTGCCGCATACCTGATATCCTACGAAGGTGGCGGTGTTGATGGCAATGGGGCCCGGTGTGGACTCGGCAATGGCGACAATGTCCAGAATGTCCCGGTCCTCCAGCCAGCGGCGGCGTTCCGTCACCTCACGCTGGATCAGGGGGATCATGGCATAGCCTCCGCCAAAGGTGAAGGCGCCGATTTTGGAAAAAGTCCCGAACAGCTGACGGGCTTTGGTCAGATCTGTGGGCATGGAAACCGCTCCTTTCGCGCTCTTGGATTTCTCCCCCAGCGTACGCTTTTTCGTGACATTCATCAATCTATATGATAAGATAAAAAGCATAATAAAATAATTATGAATAGGGGGGAGTGCCGTGACGCTGCGGCATCTGGAGATCTTTTCCGCCGTCTGCGCCCAGGAGAGCTTCACCCGGGCGGCGGAGCAGCTGAATATGGCACAGCCGGCGGTGAGCCTGGCCATCCGGGAGCTGGAGGTGTTTTACAACGTGCGGCTGTTCGAGCGGATGAACCGCCGGGTCTATCTGACAGAGGCAGGGCGTACGCTGCGGCAGTATGCGGACACCGTGCTGTCCCAGTTTCAGGAATCGGTGGAGGTCCTGCGGGAGAGCGGCACCCAGGGGGCCTGCCGCTTCGGCGTCCACGTGACGCTGGGCGAGACCCGCCTTGCGGGTATCCTGGCGCATCTGGCAGAGGCGCTGCCTGAGATCACGGTCCGGGCCAGTATTCACAACTCCAGGGAGACAGAGCGGATGATCCTGCAGAACGAACTGGATTTTGCCGTAGTGGACAATGTCACCGTCTCGCCCCACTACCTGGTGGAGCCCCTGTGCGGTGAGGAGCTGGCGGCAGTGTGCGCCCCCGGCTATCTGGAGGGAAAGAACTCCCTGACTCTGGCGGAGCTGGCGGAAGAGCGGCTGCTGTTGCGGGAGCGGGGCAGCGGCACCCGGAACAGTGTGGATGCCGGCCTGCAGGGAGCGGGCGCCACGGCGCAGCCGGTAGTGGAGAGCGTCAGCACCGCTGCCCTGCTGGCCTGCGCCCGGGCGGGGCTTGGGATCACGCTGCTGCCCCGGTCTCTGGTGGTGACGGACCTGGAGCGGGGGGACCTTCGGGAGCTGGCTGTGGAGGACGGCGGGTTTCACAGGAGCTATTTCCTGGTGCGCCACCGCAGCAAGTATCTGACGGACGGCATGAAGCGGGTGATCCGAGTGCTGCGGGAACACCTGGGCGGAGAGCAGCCGTGAGGTGGAAAGACCCTGCCGAAAGACACGGCGCCCCGGCGGAATCTGGGCGGTTCCACGCAGCGTTTGTTGTGGGAGCGGGCCGGATTTGATATACTGGCCCCAGGTGATGAAGTGTGGATCGGACAAAGACCGGGGCGCTGATCGCAGCAGCCCGGAAAGAACAGAATATGACCCAGAAGGAGCTGGCCGCGGCCTTGCATGTGTCGGACCGGGCGGTCTCCAAATGGGAGCGGGGCGCCGGGTTCCCGGACATCTCCCTGCTGGAGCCTCTGGCGGATACTTTGGGGCTGGGCGTGCTGGATCTGCTGCGGGGGGAGCGGGGGACAGTGCCGGAGCCGGAGCCGACGATCCGGCAGGCCCTGGCCTTTCTGGCCCGGCAGGCAAAGGAGCGGACCCGGAGAAAGTGGAGTCAGGTGCTGGGCGGCACCTGTGCTTTGCTGATGGCGGGCTTTGTCCTCTTTGCAATTCTGGACCGGGCCGGGGTGTTCCTTCAGGAGATCTCTTTGGAAGTGCCGGCCACCGTATATAGTGCGGAAGGGGTGTCGGCCGGGGAGACGACAGTTGCCATAGATGGTTCGGTGAAAATTCTGGGAGACCGCTCTTTTGAGGGGCAGTTTGCTATCCACGAAGTGGAAACTACCTACCGGGAGGGTGTCCATGCGAACATCCGGTGGGATGCCATGTGGACAGGCGCCCAGGACATCCTGTTCTACCGGGCGGGGGAATTCTGCACGCTGGGGGTGGAGCGGATGCTCTACATCACAGAGAATATGCAGTCCTTTGGCCTTCGGCTGGAGGATGGGACCATCATTACCACGGATGAGGCCTATGTGCCGCTGTTGATGTCCGGCTACTACTATTCCATCCGCCCGATTTTCTCCAATCAATTCTGAAACGGCCGCACAGCCGATGATTTTGCAAAAGAGCAAAAAAAGCCCGGACGCTGAACAGACGTCCGGGCTTTTAGCAGTCCCCTTTTACGCCAATTTATCGGCCAACCGCTTGGCGATCTCGTCCAAAAATTCCTCACTGTCCACACCGCGGGCCTGGAAGCCGGGCTCTACCAGCCCCAGCAGATCTTTTGTCATCACGCCGTCTTTCAGCGTCTCCAGGGAGGCATCCTCCAGCGCTTGGCCGAACTGCACCAGCTCCGGCAGACCGTCCAGCTCGCCACGCCGCTTCAAACCGCCGGACCAGGCGAAGATGGTGGCGATGGGGTTGGTGGAGGTCTTCTCCCCCTTCAGGTACTTGTAGTAGTGCCGGGTGACGGTGCCGTGGGACGCCTCGAACTCCATGGTGCCGTCCGGAGATACCAGCACGGAGGTCATCATGGCAAGACTGCCGAAGGCGGTGGCCACCATGTCGCTCATCACGTCGCCGTCGTAGTTTTTCAGCGCCCAGATGAAGCCGCCCCTGGAGCGGATCACCCGCGCCACCGCGTCATCGATGAGCGTGTAGAAGTAGGTGAGGCCCAGCCTTTCAAACTCCACCTTGTAGGTGGTCTCATACTCCTCCTCGAAGATCCGTTTGAACTCTCCGTCGTAGACCTTGGAGATGGTGTCCTTGGTGGAGAACCACAAGTCCTGCCGCTGATTGATGGCGTACTGGAAGCAGCTGCGGGCAAAGGCACGGATGCTCTTCTCCGTGTTGTGCTGGCCCTGCCACACGGCGGGACCGCTGACCGTCTGAACGGTGAGGGTCTTCTCCGCGCCGCTCTCGCCCTTGAAGGTGAGGGTGGCGGTGCCCGGCTCCTCGGTCACCATGTCCACAGCCTTGTACATATCGCCGTAGGCGTGGCGGGCGATGGTGATGGGCGCCTCCCAGTTCTTCACAACCGGGTGGATCATGGGCAGGACAATGGGCGCCCGGAAGGCGGTGCCGTCCAAAATCGCCCGGATGGTGCCGTTGGGGCTCTTCCACATCTCCGTCAGCTGGGGGTACTCCTCCATCCGCTGGCGGTTGGGGGTGATGGTGGCGCACTTCACCGCCACGCCCAGGCGCTTGGTGGCGTTGGCGGCGTCGATGGTCACCTGGTCCCGCGTCTCGTTCCGATGGAGCAGGCCCAGGTCATAGTACTCCGTTTTCAGGTCCACGAAGGGCAGGATCAGCTTTTCCTTGATCCAGGCCCACAGAACCCGGGTCATCTCATCGCCGTCCATCTCCACCAGGGGGGTGGTCATCTTGATTTTATCCATGGTCTCAACCTCGCCAATCATTAGAAATTTCGGAGCCCGGCGCAGCCGGACCACTTTGAATCATTTTCGCCAGGGCACCCTCCAGAGGGGCCTCTCTCGCCCCTCCGGGGCAATTCCCCTTCTGTGCCTGCCGAAAATGCTTTGACCTAGCCGCCCTGGGCGGTGCCTCCAGTGACCGATGTCACTGGGAAACAGCCAAAACGCCGCCTGTGGCGGAAAAGTGAGGCTGTTTCGAGACAGCGGCACGATTGACGGCCCAGACAGGGCCGGGAATCATAATGCTGCAACGGCAGAGGCAAATGGGGGATCTGAAGAGGGGAGGAAGTCCCCTCTTTAATTACGCTTGGCGTAATAGTTCATCAGGCATCCGTCGAGAATGATTTCCTTCTCATCGTCCGTCAGGCCTTTCACATGGAGCATCAGGTCCTCTACGGCGCCGTCCGTCCTGATGACCCTAGCCGGGATATCCTCAATGCCGTTCTCAATGGCCTGGCGGATGCCGGGGACGAACACACAGTCGCCGGGGGCGTAGTCAAAGGACGTGTCCGCGTCCAGCGTGAAGGGCAGGATTCCCCAGTTGATGCAGTTGGAGCGATACCGCTTGGTGGCGAACTCATAGCAGATGTTGGCAAAGCCCCCCAGCACCTTCTGGCAAGAGGCCGCCTGTTCCCGGGCGGAGCCGTCGCCGGGCTTGTTGGCAAAGACACAGGAGCCGAACTGAGTGGTTTTCACCAGCGCGGAGCCGTCGCCCACCTTGTCCAGAATGGCGGTGAGCTTCTCCGGGGCGTCCCCCCCCAGCCGTTCCGCCTCAATCTCCGCCACGGCCTTGGCCCGGCCCACGTAGGCAGGCTCCCGGCGGGACAGGGTGAACTCCGCCAGCCGCAGGGGGTTGGACCGGTAGGAGGAGGTCTCGCCGGAGGGGATCAGCTCGTCGGTGGTAGTGACGGGATCGTGGAGCACCGCCGCCAGCTCCACCAGCAGATTTTCCGCCAGGGGCTGCATCTTCGGCCAGTCCGTGATGTTGGGGCCCATCACCAGCTCCACGCTGGGATCCGCCTTGCCGAAGCCGTAGTACAGCCGCCGGTCATAGACGCCCTTGTCGAAGTGGTAGTCGTGGTGGACGGAGGTGTAATCGATGTCTGTGGCGGCGGTGATCCGGCCGCCGTTGGCCGCCGTGGCGGCAATGGAGCGGGCGTCCATCAGGCACACGCCGGCGAACTGGCCCTCCGCGGGCTTGGATCCCTCCCGGTTGGGGAAGTTCCGGGTGGTGTGCCGCAGGCTCAAGCCGTTGTTGGCAGGCACGTCTCCCGCGCCGAAGCAGGGGCCGCAGAAACTGGGCTTGATGACGGCGCCGGTCTCCAGCAGGTCCGCCGTGGCACCGATCTTCGTCAGCTCCAGACTGACGGGGACACTGGTGGGGTATATGTCCAGAGTGAAGGCACCGTTGCCGGTGGAGCCGCCCCGGAGGATGTCCGCCGCCTCGGTAATGTTGTCGAAGAGGCCGCCGGCGCATCCGGCGATGACACCCTGATCCGCCCAGACGCCGCCGTCACGGATTTTGTCCGTGAGCTTCACATGGGCCTTAGGATACCGCTTCTGGGCGTCCGCCTCCACAGCCGCCAGGATGTCGGCGGCGTTCTCCAGAAACTCATGGATGGTCCAGGCATTGGATGGGTGGAAGGGCAGGGCGATCATGGGCTCGACCTTGGAGAGGTCGATCTCGATGTACTTGTCGTAGTAGGCTCCGTCCGCCGGGTGCAGCTCCCGGTAATCCTCCGGCCGCTGGTGGGCGCGGTAGAAGCCCTCCGTCACGCCGTCCGTCTCCCAAATGGAGGAGAGGCAGGTGGTCTCGGTGGTCATCACGTCGATGCCATTGCGGTAGTCGATGGGGAGAGCTGCAATACCGGGGCCGCAGAACTCCAAAACGCAGTTATTGACGAAGCCGCTTGCAAAGGTGGCCTTCACCAGGGCAATGGCCACGTCGTGGGGCCCCACGCCCCGGCGGGGCGCGCCGGTGAGGTACACCAGCACCACCTTGGGATAGTTGATGTCCCAGGTGTTCTTCAGCAGTTGCTTGGCCAGCTCCGGGCCGCCCTCGCCCACGGCCATGGTGCCGAGAGCCCCGTACCGGGTATGGGAATCGGAGCCCAGGATCATGGTGCCGCCCTTTGCCATCTGCTCTCTTGCATAGGAGTGGATGACGGACTGGTTGGCAGGCACGTAGATACCGCCGTACTTTTTCGCGGCAGAGAGGCCGAAGACATGGTCATCCTCATTGATAGTGCCGCCCACGGCACACAGGCTGTTGTGGCAGTTGGTAAGCGCATAGGGGATGGGAAACTCCTTCATGCCGGAGGCCCGGGCCTGCTGGATAATGCCCACATAGGTGATGTCGTGGGACACCATGGCGTCAAAGCGGATCTGCAGGTGCTCCGGATCGCCGGAGATGTTGTGGGCCTGGAGAATGGACCAGGCCATGGTCCGTTTCCGCCCCTCCTCCGGAGAGACCGGGCCGGCAGCAGCGGGGACGCCGCCCGCCAGGAACACGCCGTTGTTATGAAGTGTGATCATATCAAGAGACCTCCTGTGTGTCACGGGGGAGCCGTGTTTCTCCCACCCAATATACCATATCACCGTCCGGATGAAAAGTCATTTTGCAGGAAAAAGCCCCGCTTCCTGCAAATTCGGAGGAGTCGCCAAGAAAACGCCCCCGGGAGAAGCGGTGCGGGGACATTTTGCAGAGCTCATGGACTCAACGGAGCGTTGCTTGCGTTTCAGCGGAATTTCGGGTATCCTGTGGGAGAGGTGAGAAGAGATGCATGACCAAGACACCGGGACGCTGCTCCGGCGCCTGCGCCTGGAGCGGGGGTGGACCCAGCGGCAGGCGGCGGAACTGCTGGGCGTCAGCGCTCAGGCCGTCAGCAAGTGGGAGCGGGGCCAGGGCTGCCCGGACGTGGGGATGCTGCCGCGCCTTGCGAAGATTTTTGGCGTCAGCGTGGAGGGAATTCTGGACGGAGACCTGCTTCCGGCGGCGCCGGATGGAGGAAATATGAAAAAAATACAGTTTTACGTGTGCCCGGACTGCGGCAACATTCTGACAGCTGCGGCGGGAGGGCAGCTTGCCTGCTGCGGCCGGCGGCTGGAGCCCCTGGAGGTCCGGTCCGCAGATCCGGATCACGCCGTAACGGTCCAGGAGGTGGAGGAGGACTGGTATGTCACCTTCCGCCACCCCATGGACAAGGGGCACTATATCCGCTTTGCCGCCTGTGTGACACCGGACCGGCTGCTGCTGGCGCGGCTGTATCCGGAACAGGGCAGCGAGTTCCGCATCCCCCAGCTGCGGGGCGGGGCGAAGCTGTACCTTTGCTGCTCCCGCCACGGGCTGTTCCAGGCGAAGCTGCCGTGAGATGCAAAAGAGAGGACCGTCTTTGACGGTCCTCTCTTTTGACAGGTCAGTTCGCTCAAATGGTGGATTTGGAGGAGCTGCGGCGGGCCATGAACCACACGAACACGGCCACAGCGGCGCAGATAAGGGCACGCCAGCCCCAGCTGCCCAGACCCACCAGCAGGATCACCAGAATCAGCATGGGCAGGATGAACTGGAAGTAGATCTTGAACCTGGGGGACATCCCCAGGCCGGTGCCCTTGTTGGCTTCCGCCAGATACTTGTCAAAGCCCCAGCCCCACTTGCTGACGCAGAACAGCAGATAGATCAGGGAGCCGATGGGCAGCAGCAGATTGCTCACCAGGAAGTCCTCGATATCCAGGATCTGGCCGGTGGCGCCGCTGGGCAGGGACGCCTCGAAATACCAGAGATTGTAACCCAGCACACAGGGCATGCTGGCCAAGAGGATGAAGATTCCGCAGACGATGGTGGCTTTTTTCCGGGACCAGCCGAAGTTGTCCATGCAGCTGGCCATAATGTTCTCGAACACCGCCAGCACCGTGGTAAAGCTGGCGAAGGTCAGGAACAGGAAGAACAGGGCGCCCCACAGCCGGCCGCCGGTCATGCTGACGAACACCCGTGGCAGGGTCATAAAAATCAGGGATGGTCCCTGGCCGGGTTCCAGACCAAAGCTGAAGCAGGCGGGGAAGATGATCATGCCGGACATCAAGGCCACAAAGGTGTCCAGGCAGCAGATCCGCACGGCCTCGCCGGGCAGGCGGTTGGCGTCGGACATATAGCTGCCGAAGATTTCCATGGCGGCGATGCCCAGGCTCAGGGTAAAGAAGGACTGGTTCATGGCGGCCACGATCACATTGCCGATGCCGACCTCCGCGGCCCGCTCAAAGTCCGGCACCAGATAGAATTTCACGCCCTCCATAGCGCCGTCCAGGGTCAGGCTGTTGATGGCCAGAATGACGATCAGTGCCAGCAGGCAGATCATCATCCACTTGCTGATCCGCTCCAGCCCCTTCTGCAGGCCGAAGCTGCACACGATGAAGCCCGCCAGCACGATGATTACCATATAGAGCGTCATCTCGCCGGGATTGGCCAGCATATCGGTCCAGACTGTGTCTACATCAGAGGGCTGCATGCCGCTGAAGGTGCCGGAGGCGAACTTGAAGCAGTAGCCCAGCATCCAGCCGGAGACCGTGGTGTAGTACATCATCAGCAGGCAGCACCCGATTACGCACAGCCAGCCGTGGATGTGCCAGCGGCTGCCCTTGGGCTCCAGGGCCTTGTAGCCCAGCACGGCGCTCTTGCGGCTGGCACGGCCCACCGCCAGCTCCATGGTCAGAATGGGAACCCCCATGATGACCAGGGAGATGATGTAGAACAACACGAATACGCCGCCGCCGTTGACACCGGTGACGTAGGGGAATTTCCACACATTGCCGATGCCGATGGCGCAGCCGGCGCTTACCAGAATGAATCCCAGCCGGGATCGGAAATTTTCGCGACTCAAACTTCTCTCTCCTTCTCTTTTTCACATTCGCCGAAAAATTCGGCGGACAGACATTCCATATCTTAAACCGGATGAAAAGAGAAGTCAACATTCTTTTCCCCCCAGGGGAAGGTCTTGCGGCCCGGCGCGGTGTCTGCTATGATGATAAAAAGGAGGAGATCATAATGAACATCCTGATCGTTGTGGATATGCAGAACGACTTTGTGTCCGGGGCCCTGGGGACACCGGAGGCGCGTCGGATCGTGCCTGCTGTGGCGGAGCGGGTGGCCACGGGCATTCGCCGGGGGGAGCGGATTTTCTTCACCCGGGACACCCATGGGGCGGACTATCTCCATACCCGGGAGGGGCGGAACCTGCCTGTACCCCACTGCATCCGGGGGACCGAGGGCTGGGAGATCGTCGAGCAGCTCCGGCCTGCCAGCGCAGGACAGGCCATTCTGGACAAGCCCTCCTTCGGCAGCGCGGAGCTGGGGCGTCTGCTGGCGGAGGAGAATGAAAAGGAACTCATTGAAAAGGTGACGCTGATCGGCCTCTGCACCGACATCTGCGTGATTTCCAACGCCTTGCTGGTGAAGGCGTTCCTGCCGGAGGCAGAGGTAGCGGTGGATGCCGCCTGCTGCGCAGGTGTCACCCCGGAGAGCCATCGGACCGCGCTTGCGGCCATGAAGAGCTGCCAGATCACCGTGGAACAAGAGGCGTTGCCCTTGTAATGATTTCAACGGAATTTGTGGCTGTTTTGCGATGATTTCCCGGATTTTTTGCGGTTTGCTGAGAAAAAGGGGGGGATCGTATGCGTAGATGCCGATTCGCCTGCGTCGGGGCGCTGCTACTGGCCCTGCTGCTGA
>NZ_CAKVVF010000044.1:0-17645 GCF_934833455.1 Oscillibacter sp. KLE 1728 | reverse complement strand
CGCCGTGCTCTTCAGGGCCTCCACCGCCGCCGCCTGGGTGAAGGTGGACACACAGGAGGCCACCCCCTCCTGCAGCTGCGCCATTTTCTTGATGTACCCCGGCTCCGGCGCTACCAGATAGCCGATCCGCCAGCCGGTCATGGCATAGGACTTGGAGAAGCTGTTCAGCACCATCACGCGGTCCTGCATCTCGGGCACCTGGGCCATGCTGTACGGCTGGATGCCGTCGTATACGATGGCGTCATAGGGCTCGTCTGTCAGCACCCACAGGTCATGGGTCTTCGCCACCTTGGCGATGGCCAGGATGTCCTCCTTCGTCAGCACCGCGCCGGTGGGATTGCAGGGGGAGTTCAGCAGGATCGCCCGGGTCCGGGGTGTGACGGCCTTTTCGATATCCGCCGCTTGGATCCGGTAGTCATATTCCTCATACGTGGGGACGGGCACCGCTCTGGCGCCGATGCTGCTGGCCTGCCCGTAGTAGTTGGGGAAGCAGGGATCCGGCACCAGGATTTCATCGCCCGGGTCCAGCAGCGTCATCATGGCCAGGAACAAGCCCTCCATGGCCCCCACGGTGATGATGACGTGGTCTTTGGTATAGCCCTCCCAGTACTGCTTCCGGTACTTGGCGGCCACAGCCTCCCGCAGCTCTGTGGTGCCGGCGTTGGGCGCGTAATGGGTCTGCCCCTCGTCCAGGGCTCTCTTCGCCGCGTCCTTGATGTACTGGGGCGTGTCGAAGTTGGGTTCGCCCACCGTCAGCTTGATCGCCTCCGGGTATTGGGCCGCCAGATCAAACATCTTTCGGATGCCGGACGCTGGATACTGCTTCGCCCGCTGGGAAATGCGCAGTTCCTGTTCCATTGGTAACATCTCCTTTTGATCATCTTCTCACGCGCACCCGGCGCACCCGTTCCGAAAGCGGGCACGCCGAATGCGCAGCAGGCAGTTCCTTACTTCGCAGTCTTGTCGTTCACCCACAGCTCCGGGATGGCGTTGGCCGCCGCCTCACTGGTGGGCTCCCACTTGCCGGACTTCAGCCGGGCCAGGTAATCATTGATCAGTGCGCCGATCTGCTTGCGCATCAGGAAGCAGACCACCAGGTTGCACACGGCGCACACACCGAAGAAGAAGTCGAAGAGATTCCACAGCACACTGAGGGCGCCCACAGAGCCGATGATGGCGAAGGCGCAGCCCAGAAGCCGGTAGGGCAGAATGAACTTCTTGCCGCCCAGGACGGTCATGCAGATCTCACCGTAGTACACATTGACCAGCGCGGTGGTGAAGGCGAAGAAGGTGATGATGGACACCACGAACACCGTACCGGCGATGGCGTTGCCGAAACCGGCGCCGAAAGCGGTTGCGGTCAGGGCCGCGCCGGTGCCGCCCTCGGTCCACACGCCGGTGCACAGGACCACCAGAGCGGTCATGGTGCAGACGATGATGGTGTCCACGAACACCTCGCTGATGCCCCACAGGCCCTGCTTCACCGGATGGTTGGCGGAAGAGGAGGAGTGGGCCAGCGGCGCCATGCCGGTGCCGGCCTCATTGGAGTACACGCCGCGGGCCAGGCCCCAACGGATGGCCAGCATCACGGTGGAGCCGGCAAAGCCGCCGGTGGCAGCCATAGGCGTAAAGGCGTACTCAAAAATCATCGCAAAGACGTGCGGGATGTTGCTGCCGAACTTTACCAGAATAAAGATGCTGCCGATCACATAGGCCAGCGCCATCAGGGGGACCACCTTCTCCGCAAAGGAGGAGATACTCTTGATGCCGCCCACCAGCACAACGGCCATGATGACGGCAAAGATCACGCCCACGATCCAGCCGGGAACGTCAAAGGAGACCCGAATCGCCTCCACCACAGAGTTGGCCTGCACGGCGGGCGCAAACACCATGGCGCAGCCCAGGATCACAGCCCAGAAAATGCCCAGCCACTTCCAGCTCTTGCCCAGCCCCCGGCGCACATACCAATAGAAGCCACCGTGCCATCTGCCGGTCTCAGGATCCCGCTCCCGGTAGGCCATGCCCAGGGTGATCTCGGAAAACTTCACGATGAAGCCCATGAGGGCCACGGCCCACATCCAGAATACGGCGCCAGGGCCGCCGGTGGCGATGGCCACCGATACACCGGCGATGTTCCCCACGCCAAGCGTGGAGGCCAGCGCCGTGCAGCAGGCCTGGAACGGGGAAATATCGCCCTCGCCGTCGCCCTTGTCGAAGATCTTGCCGAACGTGTTCTTCATGGCGTGTCCGAACCTGGTGAATTGGAAGAACTTAAAGCGGACGGACAGGTACACAGCGACTGCGGATGTCAGGATCAGAAGCGGCCATCCCCACAGCCAGTTGGAAATCGCCATCATGATGTCGATGATAAACATATTCTACCTCCCAAATAACTTCATGCGCTCCATTTTCGATTGGCTGAATCATCTGTCGGGAAGTCTTTCCCCGCGGCTTCCCCGGCTCCTCCTTTCCTCCTATATTCGATATGCGGCCAGCCGCATAACTTGCCTGATTTCCAATAATTCCGTATGGTGGAAGCGGATTCCTTTGGGTAGAATTGTCAAAGCTACCGGTCTTTTCTGGACATGTATCCAAAAAAGCGGCAGCTTTTCCGTAGAACGGGATCATTTTCCAAAATCGTGTCAAAAACCAAAGCCGCAACTGCGGCCCGACACGAAGCATTTCCACGGAAAATTACGGATCCTGTTTTCTTTCCTTATGATTTATGATATTATATAGACAAACATTTGTCAAGGCAGAATGTTTCTATGATATCGCCAAAAAGGAGCGGCCGATTTATGGCAAAAGAACAGGTATCCAGCATTCTCCGCGCCCTGGAGATTTTGGAGTGCTTCATGGATAACGAGACGGAGTGGACGTTGAAGCGCCTGGTGGCACAGCTGGATCTGCCCACCACCACTGTCCACCGCCAGCTCTCCACCCTCACGGACCGGGGTTATCTGGTCCAGGATCCCGTCCGCAAGAGCTACCGGGTGGGGCCACGCCTCCTGCTGCTCTCCAGCACCGTCCTCAGCCACTCCGATCTGCGCAGTACCGCCCGGCCGGAGCTGGAAAAGCTGTCCGCCACTGTGAAGGAGACCATCAACCTCAGCGTGATGCTGGACCGGGAGATCTTTTATCTGGACAAAGTGGAGACCTTCCGCTCCGTGGTGTGCAACACGAAAGTGGGCACCCGAGCCCCGGCCCACGCCACCAGCGGCGGCAAGATCATGCTGGCCTTTCACGATCCCGATTATGTGGACGCCTACTGCCGGGACCTGCCCCAGATGCAGCGGCTGACGGACCGCACCGTCTTCTCCCCGGACCTGCTGCGGGAGCAGCTGGCCCAGGCCCGGATCAACGGCTTCGCCATTGACGACGGGGAGATCGAACCCGGCCTGATCTGCGTGGGCGCCCCCATCTTCGGTCTGGACCAGACGGTGGTGGCGGCGGTCAGCATCGCCGGTCCCACCTTCCGTATGAAGGAAGAGTTGGACGTGATGACTCGTGCCGTGAAGGCCACTGCCGCCAACATCTCCCGCCTGATGGGCGGGCGGCCGTGACGCGGCCTGTTTTCCAGCTGTCAGGAGCGGGAGCCCATAAGGACTCCCGCTCCTGCTGCTTTTACTTCCGCTTCCGGAACAGCTCCGGCAGTCTCCAGCCGCGGCCCTTTCCCCGCTCCGTGGCCCGCATCTGGGGAGGATGGTCCAGATAGAACTGCTGGACGGAAACCGGCACCGCGCCGGCCTGCTCCGCCCGGACAAAGCCCCCGTCCGGCAGCATCCGCCGGGCCTTCACATTGTCTCCCAGAAGCCGGGCCAGATAGTCCGAGAGGAAGTCCTGCACCTCCCGGCTCTCCACCGGGCAGGCGATCTCCACCCGCCGCTCCTGATTTCGGGTCATGATGTCCGCAGAGGATAAGTACATCTGCCGCAGGACACCCTCCCCGAAGCAGTAGATGCGGGAGTGCTCCAGAAACTCCCCCACGATGCTGGTCACGGTGATATGGTCCGTCTTGCCTGGCACGCCGGGCACCAGGCAGCAGATGCCCCGGACGATCAGGTCCACCCGCACCCCCGCCTGGGACGCCCGGGCCAGCTGGTCGATCAGGTCCCGCTCCGTCACGGAGTTGGTCTTCAGGATGATCCGCCCCCGGTCGCCCCGGGTGATCTCCCCGTCGATGAGCCGTAACAGCGTCTGCTTCAGGGACACCGGCGCCACCAGCAGCTTGCCGTAGCTGCCCCGCAAATCGCCGATCAGCATATTCTGGAAAAAGGCCACGCCGTCGGCGGCAATGGTCCGATCCGCCGTCAACAGGGAGAAGTCTGTGTACAGCGCCGCGGTCTTTTCGTTGTAATTGCCCGTGCCGATCTGAGTCACATAGCTGAGCCCCGTCTTCTCCTTTCGGGTGATGAGGCAGATCTTGCCGTGGCACTTATAGCCGGCGGGTCCGTAGATCACCCGGCACCCGGCCTCCTCCAGCTCCCGGGCCCAGGTGATGTTGTTGCCCTCGTCAAAGCGGGCCCGCAGCTCCACCAGCACCGTCACGGCCTTGCCGTTCTCCGCCGCGGCGCACAGGTGCTTGATGACGGCGGACTTCCCCGCCACCCGGTAAATGGTCATCTGAATGGACACCACCGCCGGGTCCGCGGCGCTCTGGCGCAGCAGGTCCAGAAACGGCTGCATGGAGTGGTAGGGATAGAACAGCAGCACGTCCCGCTGGCGGATCTGCTCCCACATGGGCACCTCCCGGTCCAGCCAGGCGGGATATGCCGGCGCGTGGGGCGGGTAAAAGAGGGCGCTGTCCAGACTGTCCAGCTGGTAGGCGTATTTCAGAACCAGCGGGCAGGTGCACACATAGCTCTGCTCCGCCGTCAGCCTCAGCCGCCGGAGCAGCATGGCCTGCAGAGCCGGGGCCTCCCCCTGCATCTCCAGCCGCACCGGGGCCAGCCGCTCCCGCTGGCGCAGCAGCTTGGTCATCTGGGCGCGCAGGTCCAGGTCCTCCTGGTCCATAGCCTCATCATAGCTGATGTCTGCGTTCCGGGTGACGGACACCACCGCCTGCTCCTCGATCTGATAGATCTTGAAGATCTTCCGCAGGTGGTGGGCCAGAATGTCCTCCGTCCGCACGAAGGCGCCGGGCCGGGCCGGCAGAGGCAGGATGGGCGGCACCACATCCGGCACCCCCACGATGCCCAGCCGCCGCTTGTCTCCCTCCCGCAGCAGGGCGGCGGCATACAGGGTCTTGTTCTTCAGGTGGGGAAAGGGGTGGCTGGGGTCGATGATCTGGGGCATCAGCAACGGGCGCATGGCCTCCCGGTACCAGGCCCGCACATACTCCCGCTCACCGTTTTTCAGCTCCTTGTAGGGGATATCCGCCACCCCATGTTCCGCCAGGGCCTCCATCAGCTCCCGGTATACCTGGTCCCGCTGCCGGACCAGCGGCACCACGGCGGCATAGATCCGCCGCAGCTGTTCCGCCGGGGAGAACCCGCCCTTGTTTTCCCGGGCGTTCGGGGCCACCAGGGCTAGGTCCGTCAGGCTTCCCACCCGCACCATGAAGAACTCGTCCAGGTTGCTGGTGAAGATGGAGAGAAAGCGCAGACGCTCCATCAGCGGCACAGAGGGGTCCGCCGCCTCCTCCAGCACCCGCTGGTCAAAGGCCAGCCAACTGAGTTCCCGGTTCTGGGTGTAACTCAGGTCCCAGCGTTCAGCAGCTTGTGACACAGATATCCCTCCCTGACGCCGTAGGGACTGATATACAGCTCTCCTTCGCACAGCGCCTCTGTCAGTGCATCCATCAGCACGATGCCCGGCAGAATCGTGTGCACCCGGTCCGGGCAGTGCCGCAGGATCAGCTTCCGCGCCTGGTGGTCCCGCTTCAACAGCAGCTTTGTCAGCCGGCGGACCTCCGCAGGCGTCAGGATGCGGTTTCCCGCCGGCTTTTCATACCAGTCATTGGCGATTTTCAGCGCCGCCCGGGCCGTGCCGCCCACGCCGCAGACCCGTTCCGCCCGGTGCGCCGGCAGCCGGGCCTCCTTCAGGGCCGCGGCCACGGTGCTGCGGATCCGCTCCAGCTCCTTTTTCTTGGGCCACAGGCCGTCCACGCAGCGATTGAACAGCTCCAGGGATCCGATGGGCAGGCTCTGGGCCTTTTTGACCTCCCCGGCCCGGACCTCCAGGACCTCTGCGCTGCCGCCGCCAATGTCGAACATGGCGCCGTCCTGCAAGTCCGTGGCCGTCCGGGCGCCGTAATAGCCCAGTCTGGCCTCCAGCTCGCCGGAGATCACATCCACCCCCACGCCGGTGGCCGCCCGAATCTGCTCCACTGCCTCCTCCGTGTTGCGGATGTTCCGCAGGGAGGCGGTGGCAAATACGTGGGGGGCGTCCAGATCAAACTGCCGCAGCAGCGCCTGAAAGTCCCGGATGGCCCCGCAGGCCCGCTGGATTCCCTCCGGAGAGAGCACCCCTCCGTGGACGTAGCTGACCAGTCCCGCCATCTCCTTTTCGGAAAACAGCAGGTCGAATCCGCCCTCCGGCAGGGTGTTGTAGACGGACAGGCGGATGGTGTTGGACCCCAGGTCCACAATGGCGAATTTCATGGGTATGACGCTCCTTCTTCCCGCGCTCCCCACTGGGATGCGGCGTTTCACGTTTATCAGATTGACAGAGGCAGATGAAATTCAAAAGCGCGGTGCTGTAAAATGCCGGTAAAATTCAGGCTTTTTCGATGGCTCTGGCCACAGCGGCCAGGGCCTGGGCCTCCGTGTCGTCAAAAAGGTGGGTGTAGATGTTGCTGGTGACGGTCATGGAGCTGTGCCCCAGGGTGCGGGAGATATCGAACATGGGCACGCCCTGGCTGTTGGCCACCGAGGCAAAGCTGTGCCGCAGGCCGTGGAGGGAGATCTTGGGCAGCCCCTGCCGCCGCACCACCGTCAGCAGGTCCCGGGTCAGCTGGTCCGGCTTGGGGGGCGCCCCGTCCTGCCGCAGCACCACCCACTCCTTCGGGTCGTCGCTGCGCCGCCTCTCCCACGCCCGCCGCAGCACCTGCTGCAGGTCCTGGAGCCCGGTGATGCCCAGCCGCCGGGCGGAGGTGCGGGTCTTGGGGGACTTCAGCACCACGCTGCCGCCCACCTCTGTGCGCACCTCCCGGATGGAGAGCAGCCCCGCCTCCAGGTCCACATTCTCCCACCGCAGGCCGCAGATCTCGCTGCGCCGCAGGCCCAGATAGGCCGCCAGCTTCACCGGCAGCTCCATCATCGTGCCGGACACGGCGGAGAACAGCAGCTGCAGCTGCTCCGGGGAGTAAAAGCTGAAGCGGGCCTCCTTCTTCTTGGGCGGCGTCACCCGCTCCATGGGGCTGCGTTCCAGCATCTCCAGCCGCACCGCCATGCCCAGGGCCGTGGTCAGCATCACATAGTGCTTGATGACCGTGTTGGGGGACAGGCCCTGGTTCATCTTCTCATAGAGATAGCCCTGGATACGCAGGGGCGTCAGCTCCGCCAGAGGGATCCTTCCCAGGGCAGGCAGCACATGACAGCGTGCCATGTTGCGGTAGGCGTACAGCGTGCTCTCCGCCCGGTCCCGGGCCACCACCTCCTCCAGCCAGAAGGTCAGCCACTCCCCCAGTGTGCAGTCCTTCCCCGGCAGGCGCCGGTCGGCACAGGAGTTCCCCTCCAGCGCGGCCTGGGCCTCCTCCCTGGTGCGGTAGGTGCGGGTATAGCGCCGTCCGTCCTGCCGGAACACCGCGTAATACAGCTGCCGCTCCGTGTCGTATGCAAGATTCTTCTGGATCGTCTTTCTGGGCATGGGTGCATTCCTCTCTCTTTCTCTCTCGTTTTGCGATGCAGGCGCATCGCAAAAGGGCCGTGTGCCGCCGACCACGGCGCGGCCTGAAATTTCAGCGCACGGACCGGGACAGCCCACATGCGCGAAAACTTCATGCGCCGCCGGGGCAGCTGATTTTCGCGGCGCCCCACTGCCCATGAAGTTTTATGCCCTTTTATCATAAACAACTCACGCTGTCCAATAGGATACCCATATTCGGTCAGACAAAACACAATTATTGTAAATTTCCGGGCCCGCTCCGGCCCTCTATTCATGTAGGGCCGGGGCGAATGCCCCTTCTGCCGCAGGCTTTTTCACGGCCTGCGGGAAAAAAACGCGCCTGCCTGCGGCAGCCGCTCTCCAAGAGCCGATTCACTTCGCGTCCTTCACTCCCATCCGGCAGGCGGCCCACACCGCGTTGTGGTCCGAGAGCTCCTCCCCCGCAAAGCGGGCCAGGGCGGAATCCGGCCGGGCAAAGCCACAGTCCGCCGTCCGGGTAGAAAGGGTGCGGCTCTTGGTGGGTGTCATCCCCCGCAGCAGCAGCCAGTCCAGCCGCAGGCCCAGGCATCCGCCGCCCGGCAGGGGCTTGCGCCGGGTTAAAATGGGCGTCTCCGGCACTGCCCGGTAGCCCATGGCCTCCGCCGCCGTCAGGGCAGCCTCATACTGCGCCACGTCTTCCAGACAGCGGCGCTGGAGTGCCGGACTCCCCGCGATCTCCCGGATGGCGTCCTTGTCCCGGCCGTCAAAGGTGTTGGTGTTCAGATCTCCCCCCAGCACTACCGGAATGCCGGGAAGCAGTTCCTCCGCCGCACGGAGCACCGCCTCCAGCTGGAGCCGCCGTCCCTCGCCATGGGTGCGGTTCTCCAGGTGGATGGAGGCCACGCCCAGAGGCCGACCGCCCACATCCAGCTCCGCCATCACCGCGCATCGCCCGCCAATCCGGCGCTGGCGGTCGAAGTACCAGTTGTACTGCTCCGGCAGCCGCACGGTCCACGCCCGCCGGATGGGCCAGCGGGAGAACACCGCATTTCCGTGGAAGCCCTTGGGGTCCTCCCCATTCACCAGCTCGATGAACTCCAGGCCGTAGGCGTAGTTCCAGCCGAACCGCTCCGCCAGCTCCCGAGCGGTGTTCCGGCCGCCAGAGCGGACGCAGCCATCATCCAGCTCATTGGCCAGCACCACATCCAGGGGCCGGACGCCCGGGCAGTCCTGAAGAAAGTCGCCCAGCTCCTCCAGGTGGACGCCCCGCTCCATATTGAACACCAGCAGGCCCAGCTCCTCCGGCACCTCCGCCGGGGCCGGCACCGGTGCGCCGATCTCCGTCTCCGAAAACTGGGGGATCATGGCCATCACCGTCTCCTGCGTCTCGTGGTCCAGCAGCGCACCCAGGCGCTGGCGCTCCGTATTGGGGATACCCTTCATAGTGTCCTTCCTCCTTGTGTTCTGGGGGCGCAGGTGGAGCGGACCACCAGCTCCGGCTGGAGCAGGTCCGCTGTCGGCCGCCGGTCCCCCTGAATCTGGCACAGCAGCCGCTCCACGGCGATGCGTCCCTGCTGAAATTTATGCTGCGAAACAGTGGTCAGATGGATACGGGGAATGGCGGCGTAGGAGACGTTGTCATACCCCACCAGGGACAGGTCCTCCGGCACCCGGATCCCCCGCTCTTCCGCCGCCTCCAAAATTCTGAGGGCGGTCAGGTCTGAAAATGCCAGCACGGCGTGGGGCAGCGTCCGCTCCCCGAACAGTGCCAACGCCTGTTCATAGGCCCACTGGCGCAGTTCCCGGGTGTCCGGCGGCGCGGGCAGCACCCGGCCGGAGAGCCCGTGCTCTTTCAGCGCCCGGCGAAAGCCCCGCACCCGCTGCACACGGGTGAGAGAGTCCGCACGCCCACCCAAAAACACCAGGTCCCGGTGGCCCAGCTGCAGCAGATACCGGACGGCGATGGCCGCCCCCGCCTCATTGTCCGCCATCACATAGCTGCACTTCTCCCCGTGGTTCACGCCCAGGTACACGCAGGGAGTGCCCTCCAGCAGGTCGGCGTGCTTGGCCTGGCTCTCCCGGGACAGGGGCGAGATCAGCACGCCGTCGATCTGCCGGGCCAGAAAGTTCTCGATGGCTCGAAGCTCCCGTCCCTCCTCCTGGAGGGAGTTGCTCAACAGCACCCGGTACCCGTTTTCCGCTGCCGTCTCCTCAATGGCAGTGGCGATGCCCGTGAAGTAGGGGTTGGACACGTCCGGCACCACTACCCCCAGAGTGTGGGTGGCCTGCCCCGTCAGCCCCTTGGCGGCGGCGTTGGGCACGTATCCCAGCTGGGCGCAGGCGGCCCGGACCCGTTCCTTGGTCTCTGCGCTGATCTCCGGGCGGTCGTCCAGAGTCCGGGACACAGTGGCCGGGCTGACCCCGGCCAGCGCTGCCACGTCCTTAATGGTCGTCCGCCGCATCCCGTTCTCCCTCCTATTTGTGCAAACGTTTCCAATAGCACCTTTAAGATACCATTCCGGCAGGGAAACTGTCAAGTTTCTTCGTCTGTTTTACCATGTTTTTGTGGGTTTTTAATATATTTTCTCCAGTATCTTCCGGAACGGCATTCTGGTATAATGCTTTTATGAAAAAAGCTGCACAGCAGAAGGAGGACTTTTATGGCCCGCATGACCATCAGGGACATTGCCCGGCTGGCCGGGGTCTCCGTCACCACCGTTTCCCGGGCGCTGAACAATGCGCCGGAGATCAACTTCCAGACCCGGGAGCGCGTGCTCCAGGTGTGCCGGGAACAGGGCTACCGCTCCAACCTGCTGGCTCGGAGCCTAGTCTCCAGCCGGACCCGTGTGCTGGGCGTCATTCTGCCGGAGCTCTCCGGCCCTTTTCACGCCTCCATCGTGCTGCACCTGGAGCGCTACGCCCAGGAACAGGACTACCAGATCATGTTGTGCTGCGGCCGGGTAGGGGGCAGCGAAACCGCCGCCCTGTTCGACTTTCTGGTAAGTCACCGGGTGGACGGCATTCTGCTGGTCAGTGCCAGCAGCGCCGCGCCCGATCTGCTGCGGCGCCACGCACGGGGGACGCCCTCCGTGCTGCTGGGGGATGTGTCCCCGACCGCCACGCTTCAGCGGATCAACGCTGTCAGCACCGACAACTATGTAGGCGGCGCCATGGCGGCCGGATACCTCTCCCGACTGGGGCACCGGCGGGTGCTGTATCTGGGTCCCCGGCGGGACAGCGTCACCCATGTGCTCCGGCACCAGGGCTTTCTCGCCATCGCCAGGGAGCGGGGCATGGAGGTGGAGACCGTCTTCAACCCCGGCGCCGTCTCCTCCGCCCCCAACGGCTACCGGCTGGCCAGGCAGGTGTTCGCCCGCCCCTTCCCGCAGACGGCGGTCTTCGCTCCCTCCGACGCCATGGCCCTGGGTGTCCTCCAGGCGGCAGACGAGCTGGGACTGGACATTCCCGGCCGGATCTCCCTGCTGGGCTATGACGATATCGAATACGCCTCCCTGCCGAAAATCCGCCTCAGCACTCTGGCCCAGCCCACCGGGGCCCTGGCAGAGAGCGCTGTGCGGCTGCTGCTGGAGCTGATCGACTCCGGCGGGCCGGGGGAGGTCACCCACAAGCTGATCGCCCCCCGGCTGGTAGAGCGCAGCACCTGCTGCTCTCCGCAGCAGAGGACCGCGGTCTAACGGCCCGGGCATCCGAACAAAACAAGCCCCCGGCTTTTCAGCCGGGGGCTCGCTTATACTGCTCAGGGAAGATAGTTCAGCGGGTTGCGGGCCACGCCGTTGTAACGGACCTCGAAGTGGCAGTGATTGCCGGTGGAGTTGCCGGTGGAGCCCACCCGTGCGATCTGCTGGCCCTTGTAGACGTGGTCGCCCACGGAGACCGTCAGGCTGCTGTTGTGACCGTACCGGGTCACATAGCCGTTACCGTGGTTGATCTCCACCAGGTAGCCGTAGCCGCCCATCCAGCCGGAGTAGGTGACTGTGCCGCCGTCCGCCGCGTAGACCGGCGTGCCGTACGGCCCGGCAATATCGATGCCCTGATGGTTGGTGGAGCCAATGCCGCCGGGAGAGGACCGTCCGCCGAAGCGGGAGGTGATCCGGCCGCTGATGGGCCACCGGAACGTGCCGGTGGGCAGCCAGGTGGGCCGCTCCTTCGTGCCCTGGAGCCGCTGCTCCGTCACGGGCTCCTTCAGGGTGACAGAGGAGAGGATCGTCCGCTCCGTCTCCACACCGTTGACATAGGTGACGTTGGCCACCACGTCGGCGGCGCCGTACTCACCGGGGGAAGTCACCTGATAGTCGCCCTTGTACAGATAGGCAGAGTCCGTGTACTCCACATCATACATGACGTCTTCCACGTAGTATTCCCGCTGCTTCACTGTCACTGTAAGATAGGGGACGGCCTCCGACAGCGTCAGCACCTCACCGATCTGGATCTTGTCGATGTTGTAGCCGGGGTTCAGCGCCAGCAGTTCCTTGGAGGTCATTCCGTGATCCTCCGCGATCTCGGACCAGGTGTCACCCGCCTTCACGGTGTACGTGGTCTCAGCGGTCTTCGTGCTGTACAGCAGCTCCGCCAGATACCCCAGGTTCATCACCTTTTCCGTGGGCACGTACTCCTGCTTGATCTCCACATCCTCCGCAAATTCGCAGGAGATGGTGTTCTCGTCCGCGGTGCTGCTCTGGAGCTGGCTCAGCAGCTCCTCCAGTGCGCCCTCATAGGGGGTCGCGCCCACCAGCTCACCGTCCACATACAGACTGTACGCCTGGGTGACCAGACCGATCTGCTGGGACAGGTCTTCCTCCAGCGTCGTCTCGTCTACCACGTCCTGCCGCAGCAGCAGGCCGGAGGAATACTGCAGCAGGGAGTCGTCGATGGTGTAGCTCTCCCCCAGCGTCCGGGCGGTGACCGCCTCCAGGTCCGACGCGGCCTCCTCCGCTGCGGATTGGGAGCCCACAGCGGCAATCACCTCGCCGTCGTACAAAACCGTCGTCCCGAAGGTGTAGACGGAGAAGAACAACCCGATGGCAGCCGCCACGCAGCCGCCGCACAGCAGCATCGCTGGATGCAGGCGCCAGCGGTGCCCCAGCTTGGCCCGCAGGGCAGAGACCCGCTCACGCCGCTGCTTCCGGCTGGCGCGGATCCGTTCGCCCAGCAGCCCCCCCAGAGTGGGCAGCATTCCCCAGGCCAGCAGAAGCAACTGCACAGGAAGCCGCTCAGACTCCGGGAACCGCTTTGCCTTTTTCTCCCGTACCAGACGCCGCCAGTGGCGGCGGGTATTCTTGGCCTTTTCCGCCAGCGCCTGGCAGCCGGTCACCACAGGGCTGATCTCCCCCTCCGTGTCCTGCCAGGACTGCACAGCCTGCCGCAGCCTCCGGCGCCGGGGCTCTGTCCGTCGGGACGGACCAGCGGGCTCCTCTCCCCACTCGGGGATCAAGGGCTTCACCGCCGTCGGTGCGGATACGGGCTCCGGCTGCACCTCCGGGGGCTTGGGCGGACACTTCCTCTCCCGCTCCGCCTGTCCGGCAGCCAGACGCTTGCCGCCGCGGCGGGACTGCCGGGCGGCATGATCGCTTTTCTGAATATGTTCGCTCATATCGTCTCCGTAAAATCCAGCGAAATAGTTACAATTTGTTACCGTTTGTAATCATACGCCATTTCCCGCTTCCAGTCAAGTCTAAAATTGTTAAAAAAGTTCTTCAATTTCTTGTGTTTCCATCAATTTCCGCACCACAGCATCTGGTAGGGTCCCACACTTTTGCCAGAAGCGCCCTGCTGCCGGGCGCAAATTTTTGTGATGATATTTTGATTTTCCAATTGACCCCGACGGCGAGTTGTGTATAATGAGAATAGTCTAAATACGTTCCCAAATCTGTACGTTTTTGGAGGAAATCAGAGATGTTTGAATTTTTGATCAAAAAGCTGAAGGCCCATCCCCGGAAGATTGTCTTCACTGAGGGCACGGATCCCCGCATTCTGGAGGCGTCCGCCCGCTTGCTGTCCGGTACCTTCCTGACCCCTGTGCTGGTGGGCAATCTCGACGAGATCCAGGCCGCTGCCGAGGAGGCCGGCTTCAACATCCGGGGCGCTGAGATCATTGATCCCGAGGCCTTCCCCGACATGGAGAAGATGGTCTCCACCCTGGTGGAGCTGCGCAAGGGCAAGATGAGTGAGGAGGAGTGCCGCAAGCTCCTCAAGCAGGCCAACTACTTCGGCACCATGCTGGTGAAGATGGGCTATGCCGACGCTCTGCTGGGCGGCGCCACCTATTCCACCGCCGACACGGTCCGTCCCGCCCTGCAGATCATCAAGACCAAGCCCGGCAACAAGATCGTGTCCTCCTGCTTCATTCTGGTCCGTCCCTCCGCCACCGGCGACCGCGAGGTTCTGGCCATGGGCGATTGCGCCATCAACATCAAGCCCACCGAGGATGAGCTGGTGGAGATCGGCCTGGAGACCGCCACCACCGCCAAGGTCTTCGGCATCGATCCCAAGGTGGCTTACCTCAGCTATTCCACCCTGGGTTCCGGCAAGGGCGAGGATGTGGACAAGATGCGCAATGCCTGCAGCAAACTCAAGGCCCTGGCCCCCGATCTGGATGTGGACGGCGAGCTGCAGTTCGACGCCGCCGTCTCTCCCCGCGTGGCCCGCACCAAGTGCCCTGACTCCAAGGTGGCCGGCCATGCCAACACCTTCATCTTCCCGGACATCAACGCCGGCAACATCGGCTACAAGATCGCCCAGCGCCTGGGCTCCTTTGATGCCTACGGCCCCATCCTGCAGGGTCTGAACGCCCCCATCAACGACCTGTCCCGCGGCTGCAACGCCCAGGAGGTCTACTCCATGGCCATCATCACTGCCGGCCTGTGCGAGGACTGATTGCCGTACATCCCATTTTCCATACAGCAGACAGCGGCGGACGCTTTCGCGGTCCGCCGCTGTTTTTTTGTTCATTGCAACCGGCGGTTGCGGAATCGCCAAGGGACCTTGATGGACAATCCCGCCGCCCTCTGCTATGATGGTCGCAGAATTGAAGCGGGAGGCGAGACCATGACCTTGGGAGAACGGCTGATTCAGCTGCGGGCAAAAGCAGGGCTCAGTCAGGATACCCTGGCGGAGCAGCTGGGAGTATCCCGGCAGTCTGTCAGCAAGTGGGAAAACGACGCCAGCGTACCGGATTTGGAGAAGTTGGTGAAACTGAGTGGAGTGTTCGGCGTATCTCTGGATGAACTGGTGAAGGGAGAGGTCCCGGATTCGGCGGCCCCCGCCGTAAAGGCCGGCGTGACGGCAGAGGAACTTCGGCTCCACCGGCAACGTCTTTTGGGTCTTTTGTTGCTGCTGGCATCTGTGCTGCTGGGCGCTCGCAGCGAAGGCACATGGGGAATTTTATTTGCCTGGCCTCTGGTGACCTGCGGGATTCTGTGTCTGCTGTGCAGGTGCCCTCTGGGCCTTCTCTGCGCTTGGGGCGCATGGCTGGCACATTTTGTCTCCGTGGGTGCATCCTTATTTTATCTTTTCGAAGGAACACGTATCGACAATTTTATGGCGCTTACCGTAATCGTACCATTGGGGGTTCTGACGGTCTACTCGCTTCGTCATCCGCCATCCATACCTATATGCTGGTTCCTATTGGTGGCGGTCTTGTATCAATACCGAAATATTTGGTGGCTTTCTTTAGAGCCTCTCGGCTATTTAGACCTGTTCTACCTTTTCGCACTTCCAGCAGGTGGGAAATTTCTGACGCTGTATTGGCTGGCTATGCTCCTGCTGGTCGCTGCCTATTCTTTACGGACGCTGATCTCTCGGCGACATCGGTGCAAAGCTTAGTCCGAATCGTAGTATATCTTAAAAATATTTCAAAACGTATACCTTTGAATTAAAAACAAAGCCGCCCTGTCGGGCGGCTTTGCGCTTTGCTTTCGCTGCTTACTTCAGGTTGAAGAACGCCTTCATGCCGGGATACTGCGCCACGTCGCCCAGCTCCTCCTCGATGCGGAGCAGCTGGTTGTACTTAGCCACCCGGTCGGTGCGGCTGGGGGCGCCGGTCTTGATCTGGCCCGCGTTGACGGCCACGGCGATGTCGGCGATGGTGGCGTCCTCGGTCTCGCCGGAGCGGTGGGACACGATGGCGGTGTAGCCGGCCCGGTTGGCCATCTGGATGGCGTCCAGGGTCTCGGTCAGGGTGCCGATCTGGTTGACCTTGATAAGGATGGCGTTGCCCACCTGCTTCTCAATGCCGGTGGCCAGACGCTCCACGTTGGTGACGAACAGGTCGTCGCCCACCAGCTGGACCCGATCGCCGATGGCCTTGGTCAGCATGGCCCAGCCCTCCCAGTCGGTCTCGGCCATGCCGTCCTCCAGGGAGATGATGGGATAGTTGTCGGCAAACTTCTTCCACATGTTCACCAGCTGCTGCTGGGTCAGCTTCTTGCCGGACTTGGGCTGGACATAGCACTTCTGCTCCTCGTCCCACCACTCGGAGGAGGCGGCGTCGATGGCGATCTTGAAGTCCTCGCCGGGCTTGTAGCCCGCGGCCTCGATGGCCTGGACAATGACCTTCAGGGCATCCTCGTCCTTCTTCAGATTGGGGGCGTAGCCGCCCTCGTCGCCCACACCGGCAGCGGGAGTGCCGTTCTCCTTCAGCACAGCCTTCAGGGCGTGAAACACCTCGGCACAGCGGCGCAGGGCCTCCCGGAAGGAGGGGGCGGAGACAGGCATAATCATGAACTCCTGGATCTCCACATTGTTGGTGGCGTGGGCGCCGCCGTTGAGGATGTTCATCATAGGCACGGGCAGCTGCTTGGCGTTGACGCCGCCGATATAGCTGTACAGGCTGGCGCCCAGGCTCTCGGCCGCCGCCTTGGCGCAGGCCAGGGACGCGCCCAGGATGGCGTTGGCACCCAGGCGGGACTTGTTGGGGGTGCCGTCCAGGTCGATCAGGGCCTTGTCGATGGAGGTCTGATCCAGGACATTCATGCCGATCAGGCACTCGGCGATCTCGGTGTTGACGTTCTCCACAGCCTTTTCCACGCCCTTGCCGTTGTAGCGGCCCTTGTCGCCGTCCCGCAGCTCGCAGGCCTCATAGATGCCGGTGGAAGCGCCGGAGGGCACGGCGGCGCGGCCCATAGTGCCGTCCTCCAAATAGACCTCCACTTCCACAGTGGGGTTGCCCCGGCTGTCTAGGATCTCCCGGCCCAGGACGTCGACAATCTCAATGATCTGCTTCATAGAACTCGTTCTCCTTTATTAAAATTATAAGACAGAATCATGCGGGCGCGTTCCTCCCAAGGGAGGGCCCACCAGGGATTTCCGGTGCTATTATATCGGTAATCGTTTACTCTGTCAAGCAAACCGGATATTTCCAGTGAAAAAAGTGCGCACTCCTGTCACAGAAGGACGGCGCTGCTGAGAATCTCAAAGGCCTCCTGACAGGGCAGGCGCTTTTTCTCCATGGGCGGCAGGCTGTCGTCAAACCGGCGGGCTTCCGCTTCGTCAAACACAAACGCCGGGCTCTGGCGGTATATCCAGCTTTTTCCCGCCAGGGTGCCGGGCTCCAGTTCCTTCACCAGCATCGCGGCGGGATACGTCCCGTCCTCCAGATGGACCCGGTGCTTTTTGCAGCTTTGGAAGCCGCGGCCCACGTAGTTGTTGGGATCGCCGAAGATCACAATAGCCTCGTACCCCATGGCGGACGCCCGCCGGAAGGACTCCTCCATCAGCAGCCTGCCATAGCCCCGGCGCTGCAGTCCCGGTCGGATACAGACTGGTCCAAAGGTCAGGATGCCCTTCTCCTTCCCTGCCTCGTCCACCAGTGTGCTCTTCGT
>NZ_CAKVVF010000043.1:1499-18166 GCF_934833455.1 Oscillibacter sp. KLE 1728 | reverse complement strand
GATGTGGATCATGCCAACGTAGGGAAATCATGAGGCGCACAGCCGCGGACGACCGCTCTTGGTATGTCCGCGGTTTTTTTGATAGAGAGGATGGAGTGATATGAAGATCGACCCCAAGCGGCTGCGGCTGTATGCCGTGACGGACCGGGCCTGGACTCATGACGCGGAGGACCTGCTCCGTCAGGTGGCGGCAGCCGTCGACGGCGGGGCGGGCATCGTCCAGCTGCGGGAAAAGCACATGGGACAGGCGGATTTCCTGGCGGAGGCGGAGCGGTTCGTGGCCCTGTGCCGGGAAAAGGGCGCTGTCAGCATCATCAACGACAATGTGGAGATCGCCGCCCAGACCGGGGCGGACGGCGTTCATGTGGGCCAGGAGGATCTGGAGGCGGGCCGGGCTAGGGAGCTGCTGGGGCCGGACAAGCTGATCGGCGTTTCCGCCCACTCCGTGGAAGAGGCCCTGGCCGCCCAGGCGGCGGGGGCGGACTACCTGGGCGTGGGCGCGGCTTTCGTCACCGGCACCAAGACGGACGCCAAGCCCATCTCCCGGGAGACTATCCGGGCCATCACGGCGGCGGTGGACATCCCGGTGGTGGCCATCGGCGGCATCAGCCATGACAATATTCTGGAGTTGAAGAACTGCGGTCTGGACGGCGTGGCGGTGGTCTCCGCCCTGTTCGCGCAAGCCGACGTGAAGGCGGCGGCGGAGGAGCTGCTGCGGCTCTCGGAGGAGATCGCCCGATGAACATCCGGGGCGCCATCTTTGACCTGGACGGGACCCTGACGGACTCCATGTACATCTGGCAGAAGGCCCCGGTGGATCTGGTGCGCCGGTACGGCGGTGACCCGCCGGAGGATCTGGCCCGGGACCTGAAGGAGATGGGCCGCCGGGAGGCGGCGGAGTACCTGCGAAGCCGCTTCTCCATCTCCACCACGCCGGAGGAGCTGATGGACACCCTCAACGATCTGGTGACGGAGGAGTACCGGTCCCGGGTGCCCATGAAGTCCGGGGCGGACCGGCTGCTGGCCCGGCTGGCGGATTCCGGCATCTCCTGCTGCATCGCCACCGCCAGCGAGGCGTTCCAGGCCCGCTCCGCCATGGAACGGCTGGGACTGTGGCCGCACTTCCGCTTCGCCGTCAGCTGTGTCCAGTACGGCGGCAAGACCCGGCCGGACATCTATCTGGAGGCCGCCCGCCGTTTGGGGACCGTTCCGGCGGAGACGGTGGTGTTTGAGGATGCCCTTCACGCCGCCAGGACCGCCCATGAGGCAGGCTTCCGGGTCTGCGGCGTCTGGGACGTCTCTGCCGAAGAGGATCAGGCCGCGCTGAAAGCCCTGGCGGATTGGTACGTGCGGGACCTGGGCGACTGGGTCCCGTAAGGGACGGGGAACCGCGGCCAGCGGGCCGCTTCCAGCGGCGGATCGGGGGCACCACCTTCCGCCGCTTGATAAAACTTCAATGCAAAGAAGCATCAGGAAAGGAAGCATCGATATGAAGACAGCATTGACGATCGCTGGGACCGATCCCAGCGGAGGCGCCGGTATCCAGGCAGATATCAAGACCATGACCGCCAACGGCGTGTTCGCCACCTGTGCGGTGACGGCTCTGGTGGCCCAGAACACTACCGGCGTCAAGAGCATCGTGGAGTGTACGCCGGACTTTCTGGCGGAGGAGCTGGACTGCGTGTTCACAGATATCTTCCCCGACGCGGTGAAGACCGGCATGGTCTCCAGCATTCCGCTGATCCGGGTGATCGCGGCCAAGCTGAAGGAGTATGGGGCCAAAAATCTGGTGGTGGACCCGGTGATGGTGGCCACCTCCGGGGACCGGCTCATCACGGAGGACGCGGTCTCCGCCCTGAAGGAGCTCCTGCTGCCCCTGGCCACGGTACTGACCCCCAACATCCCTGAGGCGGAGATCCTCTCCGGCATGACGATCCGCAGCGCCGCAGACATGGAGGCGGCGGCCCGGGCCATCAGCGAGCAGTACGGCTGCGCCGTGCTGTGCAAGGGCGGCCACCAGATCAACGACGCCGATGACCTGCTGTGGCGCTGCGGCAGCGGCAAGTGGTTCCACGGAAAGCGGATCAACAACCCCAACACCCACGGCACCGGCTGCACCCTGTCCAGCGCCATCGCCTCCAATCTGGCGAAGGGCTTTGACCTGGACACGGCGGTGGAGCGGGCCAAGGCTTACATCTCCGGCGCTCTGGGGGCCATGCTGGACTTGGGACGCGGTTCCGGCCCCATGAATCACATGTTCGACCTGAAGAGCATCTACTGTACGGAAAAGGCAGATTGACCAGTTTGCAGACAACAGGAGGACAGCGGTTTTATCCGCTGTCCTCCTGTTGTTTTTGCGCAGAAAAACGGCGGTTCCGATGGCGGGATCTATTTGGAATCACCAGACTGAACAAAATGATTTCAGGTATTTTTAAGGTTTAAAACGAGCTAAATATACTGCAAAAATAATAAAAACAAAATTTTTTAAAGTATTTTTTCAGGTTGATTTTAGCTTTCCATGATACCTTTGGACCAGAACCCTTCCCGGAGGGGGAGGTACGGAAAGGATTGGCACGGTATGAGCGAAAAAGGACTGGAGCGGGAGACGGAAGGAATCTCCGTGGGGGAGCGGGAGCCCGTCGTAGCAGATTCCTCTCCCAAAGGGGGCCGTCTCCGCAGCAGCTGGAAAAAGCTGTGGAAGGGGCGGAAACGAAAGGCGCTGGCGCTGCTTCTGGTGGTGGCCATTGCAGGCGGCGTGGTGATCTGGAGGGGCCGCGGACAGACGGCCTCCGCTGCGACGACGTATCAGGAGGCGGCGGTGGAGCGCCGCTTTATCACCAATTCCCTCTCCTCCAGCGGCACGCTGGAGCCAGCGGACTCCTACACCGTCAATACGCTGGTCTCCGGCGAGATCCTCAGCGATACCTTTGAAAAGGGCGACCAGGTGGAGGAGGGCCAGCTGCTCTATACCATTGATTCCTCCAACGCGGCCAGCAGCCAGACCCAGGCGCAGAACAGCTACTCCCAGGCCCAGACCTCCTATGAGCAGGCGGTGAAGGCCAAGTATCCCCAGGCGGACCTGAGCGGCACCGTCAGCGAGGTGTATGTGAACGAGGGGGACAGCGTCAGCGCAGGCACACAGCTTCTGAAGATCGTGGCGGATGAGAACATCTACATCGACTTCTACTTCACCTACGCGGACAGCGGCGACTTCTACATCGGCCAGACCGCCACGGTCTTTATCGACGGCTTTGCCGGGACCCTCACCGGAACGGTTGCCGCGGTGTCCAGTTCCTCCGCGGCGGTCTCCACCGGCGTACCCCTGACTACCGTCCGGGTACGGCTCGCCAACCCGGGCCTTGTGACATCCGACTACACCGCCAGCGCCGTCATCGGCAGCTACTCCAGCTACGGCCAGGCGTC
This sequence comes from Oscillibacter sp. KLE 1728, assembly GCF_934833455.1. Lineage (NCBI taxonomy): Bacteria > Bacillati > Bacillota > Clostridia > Eubacteriales > Oscillospiraceae > Oscillibacter > Oscillibacter sp. KLE 1728. The sequence goes on along the minus strand of NZ_CAKVVF010000043.1, from coordinate 14,743 downwards.
CATCAAGGTGGGGGCCAGCAGCGTCATCACGGCAGAGGCGTCCGGCAAAGTTGCAGGTTTCAACTGGCTGGTGGGCGATACCATCTCCAGCGGCGACCGGATCTGCACCATCACCGGTGACAGCGTGGACAACCAGATTGAAAGCGCCCGCATCAGTGTCAGCAACGCCTCCACCAGCCTGGAAAATGCCCGGGACAATCTGGAGGACTACTCCGTCACCGCGCCCATCTCCGGCACCGTGGTCACCAAGAACGCCAAGGCGGGGGACAACATTGAGGGCGGCTCCGGCAGCACCCTCTGCGTCATCTATGACCTGAGTTATCTGGAGATGACCATGTCCATCGACGAGTTGGACATCAGCTCTGTGGAGGTGGGCCAGGAGGTCCGGATCACCGCCGATGCCGTGGAGGGGAAGACCTACACCGGCGTGGTGACGGAGGTGTCCGTGGCGGGCACCACCTCCGGCGGCATCACCACGTACCCCGTCACCGTCCGCATCGACGAGACCGACGGCCTGCTGCCTGGGATGAATGTGGACGCGGAGATCGTGATCTCCTCGGCGGATGACGTGCTGGCCATCCCAAGCGCCGCCGTGAGCCGCGGGGACATGGTGCTGGTCACCGCGAATTCTCCCAGTGCTGTGAATGCCCTGGACCAGGAGGCCCCGGAGGGCTACGTCTACGTGCCGGTGGAAACCGGCGTCAGCGACAACAGCTACATTGAGGTCCTCTCCGGCCTCCAGGAGGGGGACACAGTGGCCTATCTCCAGGCGGCTGGCTCCGCCAGCTCCGGCGATATGACGTTCGTCATGCCGAGCGGGGCCATGTCCTCCATACCGATGGGCGACATGCCCAGCGGGATGCCCTCCGGCGGCGGAATGCCCAGCGGCGGGCCGGGAGGCTTCTGATGGGCACTTTGATCGAATTTCGGGAGGTCTGCAAGTATTACCAGATGGGCGACACCACTGTGAAGGCGGCGGACCACATCTCCTTCCAGATCCGGAAGGGGGAGTTCGTGGCCATCGTGGGCCAGTCCGGCTCCGGCAAGTCCACCTGTATGAACATCATCGGCTGCCTGGACGTGCCCACCTCCGGCACGTACCTGCTGGACGGCAGGGATGTGGGTCAGATGGATAAGGACCAGCTGGCCGCCATCCGGAACAAGATGCTGGGCTTCATCTTCCAGCAGTACAACCTGCTGCCCAAGCTGACGCTCCAGGAGAACGTGGAGGTGCCGCTGATGTACGCCGGCATCCCCAAGCCGGAGCGGCACGAGCGATCCCGGATCGCGCTGGAGATGGTGGGTCTTGGCGACAAGCTGCGCAATAAGCCCAGCCAGCTCTCCGGCGGCCAGCAGCAGCGGGCGTCCATTGCCCGGGCTCTGGCGGGGGACCCGGCGGTGATCCTGGCCGACGAGCCCACCGGCGCCCTGGACTCCCACACCGGGCGGGAGGTGCTGACCATGCTGCAGCAGCTCCATGCCGCGGGCAACACGGTGGTGCTCATCACCCACGACAACTCCATCGCTGTCCAGGCCCAGCGGATCATCCGGCTGGAGGACGGCCACGTGATCTACGACGGCGATGCCGGTGCGCCTGAGGCGGTAGTGACGCCCAATCTTGCCGGAAGGGGGATGGCGGGATGAGCCTGATCGAGACCTTCCAGATGGCGGTGCAGAATATTCTCAGCAGCAAGATGCGGACCTTCCTCACTATGCTGGGCATCATCATCGGCGTGTGCGCGGTCATCGTCATCGTGGGCCTGGGCAACGGGATGCAGGGCTATATTGAGGACAGCTTTGCCGACATGGGCACCGACTCTCTGACAGTGATGGTGATGGGCCGCGGCTCCTCCCGCAGCGTGTCGGAGGGCGAGATGTACCAGCTGGTGGCGGACAACAGCGATGTGTTCAAGCAGATCTCCCCCACGGTCACCATGAGCGGCTCGGTGAAGATCGGCAGCAGCACTCTTTCCGCCACCTCCGTCACCGGCGTCAGCGAGGATTACTTCTCCATGAAGGGGTATGAGGTTGCCCAGGGCCGGGGGCTTCAGTACACGGACATGACCGGCCGGAAAAAGGTCTGCGTCGTCGGGCAGTATCTGAATCAGGTCTATTACGGCGGGAATGCCGTGGGTCAGACGCTGCGGATCAATGGCAACTCGTTTACCATCGTAGGTGTTATGGGAATGGAGGGCACAGAGCTGGAAGAGGGCGGCACGGACGACTGCGTGTTCCTCCCCTACTCCACCGCCGCCCGCCTCAGCTTCACCGGCACCATCTCCAGTTACACCATCACTGTCCAGGACACGGACCAGATCTCCCAGGCCAAAACCACCCTGGAGAACGCCCTCTATGAGATTTTTGAGGACGACGATGCCTATACCGTGGGCAGCATGGCGGAGATGGTGGAGGAGATGAACTCCATGGTGAACATGGTGATCTACATTCTGGCGGGCATCGCTGCCATCTCTCTGGTGGTGGGCGGCATCGGCATCATGAACATCATGCTGGTGTCGGTTACGGAGCGGACCAGAGAGATCGGCATCCGCAAGGCGCTTGGGGCCCGGGAGGGCGCCATCATGCGCCAGTTCGTCATCGAGGCGGCTACCACCTCCTCTCTGGGCGGCGTACTGGGGATCGCTCTGGGCTTCGGCCTATCCGCGGCGGCCACGGTGGTCATCGCCAATGTCATGCCGGACACCCCCATCACCGTCAGCCCCAGCATTGCGGCGATCCTGGTGGCCTTCGGTGTCTCCGCGGGCATCGGCATCGCCTTCGGATACCTCCCCGCCAAAAAGGCCGCGGTGCTGAACCCCATCGATGCGCTGCGGTATGATTGAGACGCCAGCCGCACCCGCCCTTCCCGGGGGGCCCCCACCCGGGGACCCGCCGCCGTTTTTCTTGTCAGTCGGGCCCGGCCGTGGTACAATGGCCGCGAAACAACCGGTCTTCCGGCCGGAGAGAGGTTCTGCGAAAAGAGGAGACTGCCATGAGGGAGATCAGAAAGAAGCGTGCGGTGGCTGTGGAAGTCCGCCGGGAGAGGAAGTGGTTGATGCAGTAAAAAGGAAACAGGAGGAGACATCGTGAATCAGACCATCCGCGGCATGGGGCTTCCGGACCCCGACGCGGTTTTTCCAAACGAATACGGCACATCCTGCTATATCAAAAATGTGGTGACGGCCCCGAACATCCAGATCGGGGATTACACCTACTACGACGATCCGGTGGACCCTGCGGGGTTTGAACAGAACAACGTCCTGTTCAACTATCCGGAGTTCGGGGACCGGCTCATTATCGGCAAGTTCTGCTCCATCGCCGCCGGGACCCAGTTCATCATGGGCCCGGCCAACCACCGGACCAGCAGCGTCAGCACCTACCCCTTCCAGGTGTTCGGCGGGGCATGGGCTGACCAAGCGCCGCCTCACCTGGGCCAGTTGCCCCGAAAGGGGGACATCATGGTGGGCAACGACGTGTGGATCGGCCGGGAGAGCGTGATCCTGCCGGGGGTCCACATCGGCGACGGCGCCATCATTGCGGCCCGCTCCGTAGTGGCGAAGGATGTGCCCGCCTATACCGTGGCGGGCGGCAATCCGGTCCGCGTGCTGAAGCAGCGGTTCCCAGAGGATCTGGTCCAGTTGCTCCTGGCATGGCGGTGGTGGGACCTGCCCCCAGCGGAGCTGGCGGAGGCCGTGCCGCTGCTGTGCGACCCGGATCTGGACGCGGTGCGGACGGACCTGCGCCGTCGCCTGGGAATGGCGGAGTGAGTGGCTGTATGCAAAAAAGTCCCGGCCCTTTTTAGGGCCGGGACTTCTGCTTTTTTATGAAGCGCCGTCTTTCTTGGGCTCGATCAGATAAGACGGCAGGCTCCGCTGGCAGCCGTTTTTCTCATAAAACGCTTCCGCCCCCGGCTGGGCGCCGAAATACAGCAGCGTGGGGGTATGGGCCGCAGCCAGCCGCAGCAGCCGGCTTCCGATGCCCTGCCGCTGATATGCCGGCAACACCAGCAGCTCCGTGATGGTGCCGAAAAAGCAGCCGTCTGTGAGGACTCGCAGGCAACCCGCCAGCTGGCCGCCGTCCCAGGCAGTGAAGTTCATCGTTTTTGACAGCGCGGCGCGGGTCTGCTCCAGATTGTACGCTCCCGGCCAGACCTGCTGGACAAAGTCGAGGAAGGTCTCTCCGGAAAGGCTCCGGTCGTCCACACGATACTCCATGGCAGCATCCTCCAATCCCGTCACGCCTCCGCCATCTCCCGCATCAGGGCGATCTCCCGGGCATAGCCGGGCAGGTCGTTGGGGGTCTCCAGACAGAAGGGAAGATCCTTCAGCGCCGGGTGGCGGACGATCCGCCCCAGCGCCTCCAGACCGATGGTCCCCTCCCCCAGACAGGCGTGGCGGTCCTTGCGGCTGCCGGGGGGATTCTTGCTGTCGTTCAAATGAATCGCCTTCAGCCGCCGGAGGCCGATGATGCTGTCAAATTCCGTCAGCACGCCGTCCAGGTCGTGGACGATGTCGTATCCTCCGTCGGACACGTGGCAGGTGTCCAGGCAGACGCCCACCTTGCCGGAGAGCTCCACCCGGTCCAGAATGGCCCGCAGCTCCTCAAAACGGCCGCCTACTTCGCTGCCCTTGCCTGCCATGGTCTCCAGCAGAACGGTGGTGGCCTGATTGGGCCGCAGGATGGCGTTGAGCCCGTCGGCAATGAGAGCGATGCCGGTCTCGCTTCCCTGCCCCACATGGCTGCCGGGATGGAAGTTGTAATACTGTCCTGGCACATGCTCCAGCCTAGCCAGGTCGTCCGCCATGGTCTCCCGGGCGAATATCCGGTTCTTCTCCTCCGCGCCGCAGAGGTTCAAAGTATAGGGAGCGTGGGCGACAATGGGGCCAAAGCCGTGCCGGGCCAGCAGGTCCCGCAGGGCTGCAGCGTCCGCCGGGTCCAGGTCCTTGGCCCGGCTGCCCCTGGGATTGCGGGTGAAAAATTGAAAGGTGTTGGCCCCCAGCTCCAGCGCCTGGCGGCCCATGGCCGCAAAGCCCTTGGAGGAGGACAGATGGCAGCCGATATACAGCATGGCCGCGCCTCCTTCTCTCGGTCTGTACTGCTCTGCATCCGCCGGAAGGCGGAAGGAGATTATATTTTATCATACCACATGGACACTGCCTATGCACGGGCAAAAGCAACAAAAAGCGGGGTCTGCCGGCCGAAACCGGTGACCCCGCTGAGACACTGCCGGACGCTGGTAAAGCGGCGGCCCCGTCCGGCGGGGGCCTTATATGTTTCGGGAGAGCGGATCGGCTTCATCGTCTGTGATGAAAAGTTCCTCCGCCTTCTGCTGCGCATCGATCAGCCGGGCCTGGAGCCGGCGCAGGGATTCCTCCGCATCGGTGATGGCGTTGAAGAGCAACAGATATTCCTTGGAGACCTTCTGCATTTGGTATTCATCCTTTCTAAACCGCCACAAGATCTGGGGACTGCCCTTATCATACACAAAGGCCGGGCGAAATTCTGTCTGAATCTGTCGAGATACCCAAGGTTTTGCAAAAAATTCAAAAACCAACACAAAATAGCAGGAATTTCCGAAAAAACGAAAAAAATCCAGGGCCTTTTGCCGGAAAAAATGGAAATGGCAAAAAAAAGCGGTCCGCGTCAGGCGCGGACCGCTCCGGAATTCAAGTCAGGTTTCGGGCTGCTCCAGCTCCCGCAGGCCGGCGATGTCACCCACCGGCAGGGAGAACACCAGGGACTGAGCGGCGCTCTGGATGCCCGCCTTGGCCATGATGGCCTTCATAATGGGCTTCTTCGCCTCGCTCCGGGCCAGGATGAAGACCATCTCCTGCTCCGACGCGATGGACACGCCGAAAAACTTCCGCACCAGGTCTGTGCCGGTGCCCTTGGCGTGGATCACCGTGCCGCCGGTGGCGCCTGCCTCCCGGGCGGCGTCCATCACCAGGTCGGTGGACCCCTGGTTGGCAATGACCACGATCAGATCGTGGGCAATCTCCCGTTCCATAGCAGTTTCTCCCTCCTGTTCATGCAGCAGATATTCCTTGGCGGTGGATCCGCCGATGCTGTTCACCGGCACAGTCATCAAAACGCCCTGGCCGGGCACATCCAGCCACAGGTCACGGGCCGCCTGGCGCACCAGCCGGGGGGACCGGGGGGACACGCAGAACAGCACGGCCTTCTCCGTGGCCTCCAGGCCCAGAAAGTCCAGCACCTCCGTGGTGGCGGTGCCCTGACCCAGAGCTGTCAGCACCAGCGAGATCCCGTGGGTCCGGAACCAGGCGGCGAACTGCTCTGCCCGGCTGCGGTCAGTGATGGTGATGAACAAATCGACGCCCTGCATGGCGGTCTCTCCTCTCTTTACGATGTCGGACGGACTGCTCACAGCTCGATGATCTCCTCGTCCACCGGGGCGGGAGGCGTCTCCTGAGCGGCTTTCTTCATCTTGAGCTGATACAAAAGGCCCAGCATCTGGATGGTCAGCAGCGGCGTCATAGCCACCATAGCCACCACGCCGAAGGCGTCCGTCACCACATTGCCGCCCAAGGCCTCGCAGGCGCCCTGAGCAAAGGGCAGCAGGAAGGTGGCCGTCATAGGCCCGGAGGCCACGCCGCCGGAGTCAAAGGCAATGGCAGTGAAGATCTTGGGGACGAAAAAGGACATGACGATGGCGGCCAGATACCCCGGCACCACCAGCCAGAAAATGGAAATCCCGGTCATCACCCGCATCATGGCCAGACCGATGGAAACCGCCACGCCGATGGAGAGGCTGGTGCTCATGGCCTTGCCGGGAATGGCGCCGGAGGTGATCTCCTCCACCTGCTTGTTCAGAACATGGACCGCAGGCTCCGCCTGGACGATGAACCAGCCCATCAGCATTCCGATGGGAATCAGGATCCAGTTGAAGGACAGGCCGGCGATCTGGCGGCTGAGGTAGCTGGCCGCCGGCATGAAGCCCACGTTGGCGCCCGTAAGAAACAGGACCAAACCCACATAAGTATACAGGATGCCGATGACAATTTTCAATACTTTTTTCTTCTTTAATTTCAGGGAAACCGCCTGAAAAACGGCGAAGAACAGTGCGATGGGGGCCAGACACACCGCCACCTCGCTGAGATACGCCGGAAGTTCCACCTGAAACAGGTGCCACAGAGCCCGGCTGTCTGTCACGGAGGGGATTTCCACCGGGGTGTAGACGCCCGCGCCCGGGTAGATCAGGGCCAGCACCATCACTGCCAGGATGGGGCCGACAGAACAGAGAGCCACCAGGCCGAAGCTGTCCTGGGCGGCATTCTCGTCGCTGCGGATGGAGGCCACGCCCACGCCCAGGGCCATGATGAACGGCACGGTCATGGGACCCGTGGTGACACCGCCGGAGTCGAAGGCGATGGCCAGGAAGTCCTCCGGTACAAAGAGGGCCAGCGCAAACACGAGGATGTAGAACACGATCAGCATCCGGTTCAGGGGAATGCGGAACAGGATGCGCAGCATGGCGATCACCAGAAAAACGCCCACGCCCACGGCCACAGCGCCCACCAGCGTGGCGTTGGGCACGCCGGGCACCTGCTGGGCCAGCACCTGAAGATCCGGCTCCGACACGGTGACGATGACGCCGATCAGAAAGCCGACAGCCGCCACAACCCAGAGCTTTCTGGAGCGGGTCATGGCGGCGCCCACCCGTTCTCCGATGGGGGTCATGGCGGTGTCAGCGCCCAGGGAAAACAGGCCGATGCCCAGAATCACCATCACCGCGCCGATCAGAAAGGCCAGCAGCGTCTCGGTGGGGATGGGCGCAACAGTAAAGCTGAGGATCAGCACGATCACCGTAATGGGGACCACGGAGGCCAGGGCTTCCCGGAGCTTTTCCCAGAGGATGGTTTTATTCCGCCCCAATCGTTCCTGCCATTGCTCTCGTCTCTTCCACGGCAATCTCATCACCTCTCCAAAATTCATACAATTTATATAGATATGATTATAATAACATAAATAGGCCGCCCACAGTGACGAAAAAGCAGAAATTTACAAAATCTTTATAAGCGGAGCGGTGATTCCCTTTTTTCCCGAACTGTGCTATGCTGTACCATATCACCTTCACAGGAGTGCGCAGGATGAAGAAGAGTCCTTACGACAGAGAGCGGTTTTTTGAAAAATACAGCCAGATGGACCGCTCCCGCCTGGGACTGGCGGGCGCCGGGGAGTGGGAGTCCTTGGAGCCCCTGCTGCCGGACTTCGCCGGGAAGCGGGTGCTGGATCTGGGCTGCGGCTACGGCTGGCACTGCATCTATGCGGCGGAACACGGCGCGGCGGCTGTCACCGGCGTGGACCTGTCGGAGAAAATGCTGGCCGTGGCCCGGGAAAAGACCACGGCTCCGCAGGTGACCTATATCCGGGGGGATATGGCGGAGACCCCATTCCCGCCGGAGAGCTTTGACGTGGTCCTCAGTTCCCTGGCCATCCACTATCTGCCTTCCTTTACAGACTTTTTGGAGCGGGTGCGGCAGTGCCTGTCACCCGGCGGCGACTTTGTCTTCTCTGTGGAGCACCCCATTTTCACTGCTGCCGGTCCCCAGGAGTGGTACTACGGCCCGGACGGCACCCCCCTCCACTTCCCTGTGGACCGGTATTTCGAGGAGGGACGGCGCACCGCCCGCTTTCTGGGGGAGGATGTGACCAAGTACCACCGCACCCTCACCACCTATCTGGACGGCCTGCTTACCGGCGGATTCCAGCTGCTGCGGGTGGTGGAGCCTCAGCCGCCGGCGCGGATGCTGGGCCAGCCGGGAATGCGGGACGAGCTCCGCCGCCCCATGATGCTGCTGGTCTCCGCCCGGAAGCGGACGGCGTGGCCGCACGGAAAACCGGGGCGGCGCGACGGCCCCGGATGAAAAACTGCTGGAAGATCATGAATACACAGAAAGGAAGGACTGCTCCATGAAAACAGGTCTGGTGCTGGAGGGCGGCGCGCTGCGGACGATCTTCTCCTCCGGCGTGTGCGACGCTTTTTTGAACGAGAAACTGCCCATGCCGGACTACACCATCGGCGTCTCGGCCGGGATTGCCTACGGCGTCAGCTACCTCTCCCGGCAGAAGCGGCGGAATCTCCAGCTGCTGATGCACTACGCCAATGACCGGCGGTACATGGGCTGGGGGAATTTCTTTGATCCCCGGAATCGCAGCTACTTCGGGCTGAAGTTCGCCTACGACACCATCCCCAACGAGCTGGTGCCCTTTGATTACGACACCTTCGAGGCGTATCCCGGTCAGGTGGAGGCGGTGGTCACCAACCTGCAGACCGGCCGGGCCGAGTACCGGGAGGTCCCCCGGCGGGACGCTAGCTTCCTCCTGCTCCAGGCCACATGCGCCATGCCCGTGCTGTTCCAGCCCATCCGGCTGGATGACGGCGCCCCCTATCTGGACGGGGGCTGCTCCGACGCCATTCCCTGGAAGCGGGCGCTGGCGGTGGGCTGCGACCGGGTGGTGGTTGTCCTGACCCGGGAGCGGAGCTATCGGAAGGAGCCGGAGCAGCTGATGCCCCTGTTCCGGCGGGTGTACCGCAAATACCCCGTCTTTCTGGAAGGCCTGCGGACCCGGGCGGAGCGCTATAACCAATGCCGGGAGGAGCTGTTTGCTCTGGAGCAGGAGGGCCGGGTGTTGGTGATCGCGCCGGCGAACACCCGGGGCTTCTCCCGCACGGAGCGGGACCGGCAGAAGATCCTGGCCCTGTGGCAGGACGGCTTCTTCGCCGGCCGCCGGGCTGCGGAGGCGGTGCGGGACTTCTGGACGCGGGAGACACCTTCCGCTGGGACACCGGAATAGCAGCAGACCGCCGCCCATCTTTCAGTGGGCGGCGGTTTCCTCTTGGCGGAAGTGGTTTTGCACAAGAAATCCGTACTGCTTTTTGCGTTTTACCATATTTTTACGCAAATTTTACAAAATCTTAGAAATCCTCTTTCCAGCGTGCCGCTTTGCATATATAATGTTGGAGCGCAGTATACATGACAGAATCGGACCGGCCGTGCCAGACGGTCTGGAATACTGGGAAAGGAAAGCGCAGTTATGGACATTTTCTCCGTCTTTACCCTCTGCGGCGGCCTGGCGTTCTTCTTGTACGGCATGACCGTCATGTCCAAGAGTCTGGAAAAGATGGCCGGCGGCAAGCTGGAGCGGATGCTCAAGCGCATGACCTCCAGCCCCTTCAAGAGCTTGCTGCTGGGCGCGGGCATCACCATCGCCATCCAGTCCTCCTCCGCCATGACGGTGATGCTGGTGGGCCTGGTGAACTCCGGCGTCATGGAGTTGAGACAGACCATCGGCATCATCATGGGCTCCAACATCGGCACCACCCTGACGGCGTGGATTCTGTCTCTCACCGGCATCGAGAGTGAGAACGTCTTTGTGAACCTGCTGAAGCCGGAGAACTTCTCTCCCCTGATCGCTCTGGCGGGTATCCTGCTGATCATGGGCTCCAAGCGCCAGCGGCGCCGGGACGTGGGGCGCATCATGATGGGCTTTGCCATTTTGATGTACGGCATGGAGCTGATGAGCGGCGCCGTCAGCCCTCTGGCGGAGATGCCCCAGTTTGCCGGGCTGCTCACCGCCTTTGAAAATCCCCTGCTGGGTGTGTTGGTGGGCGCGGTGTTCACCGGGATTATCCAGTCATCCGCTGCCTCTGTCGCCATTCTGCAGGCCCTGGCCATGACCGGCTCCATCACCTACGGCATGGCCATCCCCATCATTATGGGGCAGAACATCGGCACCTGCGTCACCGCCCTCATCAGCTCCATCGGCGTCAACCGCAACGCCAAGCGAGTGGCGGTGGTCCACATCTCCTTCAACGTCATCGGCACCGCCGTGTGCCTGATCCTCTTCTACGGCGGCGACATGATCCTCCACTTCACCTTCCTGAATCAGGCCGTGGGGGCCGTGGGCATCGCCTTCTGCCACACCGCCTTTAACGTGTTCACCACGATCCTGCTCCTGCCCTTCTCCCGCCAGCTGGAAAAGCTGGCGCGGAGACTGGTGCGGACCGAGGACACCCGCGAGAGCTTCGCCTTCCTGGATCCCCTGCTGCTGCGGACCCCCGGCGCGGCAGTCAGCGAAAGCGTCGCCATGGCAGGCCGCATGGGACAAGCCGCCCGGGAGAACATCTGCCTGGCGACGGACCAGCTCTCCCAGTACAGCCGGGAGCGGGAGACCCAGATCCTGCAGAACGAGGACAAGCTGGACATTTACGAGGACCGGCTCAGCAGCTACCTGGTGGAGATCTCCCAGCACGGGCTGTCCATGCAGGATATGCGCACGGTTTCCCGCTTGCTCCACGCCATCGGGGACTTCGAGCGGATCGGCGACCATGCCGTGAACATCCAGGAGTCCGCCCAGGAGCTCCACGACAAGGAGCTCCGGTTCTCTGACAGCGCCCGGGAAGAGCTGCAGGTGCTGCTCTCCGCGCTGGATGACATCCTGGACCTGACCATCCGCAGCTTCCAGGCAGCGGACGTGGAGACCGCCCGCCGGGTGGAACCCCTGGAGGAGACCATCGACCAGCTGATTGAGGAGATCCGAAGCCGCCATATCCAGCGGCTCCAGGCGGGCCAGTGCACCATCCAGCTGGGCTTTGTGCTCAGCGACCTGCTGACCAATATCGAGCGGGCGTCCGATCACTGCTCCAACATCGCCGTCAGCGTCATTGAGGAGTGCTCCGGCGGCCCCGGCCGCCACGCCTATCTGCAGGAGGTGAAGGCCGGCGGCGCCTTCGGCGAGGACCTGCGGCGCGACCGGAAGAAATACCATCTCCCCGAGGCATGACGGAAAGCGGACAGGCTCTGTGTCTACCAGACGCAGGGCCTGTTTTTTATCATTCAGGTATAGCCGTCCCCTGTCGGAGGGAAAATACCCCTATCTCACCGAAAACAGGAGGAATCCGTATGTCTGTGGATCTGAAGAACAGCGAGACCCTGAAAAACCTCATGCGGGCCTTTGCGGGCGAAAGCCAGGCCCGGAACCGCTACACCTTTGCCGCCTCCGTCTGCCGCCAGCAGAAGCTGCATGTGGTGGAGGCGGTGTTCCGCTTCACTGCGGACCAGGAGAAGGAGCACGCGGAGATTTTTTACAACCACATGAAAGAGCTGGCGGGCCAGACCGTGGCCATCGACGGCACCTATCCCGTGGACCTGACGAACGATGTGAAGGAGCTGCTCCGCAAGGCGCAGCACAACGAGTATGAGGAGCACGACCCGGTATACAAGACCTTCGGCGACGTGGCCCAGCAGGAGGGCTTTTCCGCTGTGGCGGCTTCCTTCCACAAGATCGCAGAGATCGAGCGGGCCCATGGCAACCGCTTCGGCAGGCTGGCGGATCTGCTGGAACAGGGAAAGCTGTTTGTCTCCGATGTCCAGTGCGCCTGGATGTGCCTGAACTGCGGTTATATCTTTGAGGGGACGGCAGCCCCCAAGGTCTGCCCTGTGTGCCAGCACGACCAGGGCTTTTTCGTGCGGCTGGAGATGGCACCCTTCGGGGACGCGGTGCTGAAAAAGTGAATCAGGCTCCCAAGGCGGGGAGGCCGGAAAAGCGGCCTCCCCGCCCTCTTGCAGTCGGATCTGAATATTCACTCTTTTATTCATCTGCAATATACATCGATGCTGGAAATATTCACAAATTTTCGGCTGTTTTTCCGGGATTGAACCGGATAAAATAGAGCACTCCACCAACAGGGGCAAATAAATATTCATTTTTGCACGAAAATCTATTGACAAGAGGGAGGGAACGTGATAAGGTAAGGCATGTTCCGGCGGGAGGTGCTTCCTCCCTTGGAAATTCAGAGAAAACCGCCCCGCGACCGCGGGAGCATGAAAAAGGGAGATTGCGATACCATGAAGAAGTTTCTTGCATTGATTCTGACGCTGGCCATGGCGCTGTCCGTCACGGCCTGCGGCGGCAGCGACGACACTGCGGATGACACCGCCGACGGCGAGGGCTCCGGCACGGAGGAGACTGCGGATTACGCCTCCATGACTGACGACGAGCTGAAGGCCGCCATCACCACTGTGGAGGGCGGGAAGCTCACCGTCGCCACCAGCCCGGACTTCGCCCCCTATGAGTTCTATTCCATCGACGAGAGCGGCAATGCCCAGCTGGCGGGCTTTGACATCGCCCTGTCCCAGTATATTGCGGATTACCTGGGCCTGGAGCTGGTGGTGACCCCCATGGACTTCAACGGCGTGCTCACCGAGCTGCAGACCAAGCATGCG
>NZ_CAKVVF010000043.1:0-1489 GCF_934833455.1 Oscillibacter sp. KLE 1728 | reverse complement strand
CCGACTACCTGGGGCTGTCCCTGGAGATCGTTCCCATGGACTTTGACGGCACCATCATGGAGCTGCAGAACGGCAACGTGGACTTGGGCATGGCCGGGTACTCCCCCGATCCCAAGCGTGCCGACAGCATGGACTTCTCTGACATTTACATCACCGGCGGCCAGTCCTTCGTGTGCGTGGAGTCCAACAAAGACCTGTTCACCTCTTTGGAGGATGCCAACAATGCCGACTATCAGATCGGCGCTCAGGTGGGCTCCATCCAGGCGGATCTGGCGCATGAGAACACCCCGGACGCTGATATCATCGAGCTCGCTAAGGTGCCCGATATCATCGCCGAGCTGGTGACCGGCAAGCTGGACGGCGCCTTTATCGAGACCATGGTGGCCGAGAGCTATGCCACCCAGTATCCCGAGCTGTGTCTGGTGCTGGAGGTCCCCTATGACGCCGAAGGCTCTGTGGTGGGCGTCACCAAGGGCAACGCCGCCCTGCTGGAGGGTGTGAACCGTGCCATCGCCGCCGCCAAGGAGGATGGCTCCTTCGATCAGTATGTGCTTACGGCCAACGAGCTGGCTTCTGGCGACATCATCGAGGGCCTGGTGGACGAAAACGGCGAGGCCGTTCAGTAAGCTTGTAAAACTTTCAATTCCTCCCTGCGGCTGCGCAGGGAGGAATTGGCCGCTTTCTCATATATTTTGGTAAAGATAGAAGGAGGAACCGCCCGTGTTTACAGCCGCCGGTTTCGAAAGAACTTGGGAGTACATAGACCTTTTCAAAGAGGGCCTGATTTGTACCGTCTCCCTCTCCCTGCTGACCGTGATTTTCGGTTTTGTCCTGGCACTGCTCCTGGCCATCATGCGGCTGTCCAATGTGCGGCCGTTTCGCTTTCTGGGTCTGACCAAGGACGGCCATCTCCGGGAACAGGGCGTGCTGATGGTCCTCAGCAGATTTAACCCCCTCAGCTTCATCGCCACGGTTTACGTGGAAGTCTTCCGTGCCACCCCTATGCTAGTTCAGCTTTTCATGATCTATTATGTGGTGTTCGGAGATATTGATCTGCCCTCTTTCAAGATCTTTGGAACCATTCGCTTTGAACGGTTCCTCCCGGGCGTGATTGCCCTGTCCCTGAACTCCGGGGCCTATCTTTCCGAGATCATCCGCTCCGGTATCCAGTCCATCGACGGCGGTCAGACGGAGGCGGCACGGTCCCTGGGACTCAGCCAGGTGCAGAACATGCGATTCGTGATTCTGCCGCAGGCTATCAAGAATATCCTGCCTGCCATCGCCAACGAGTTCGTCACCATTATCAAGGAGTCTTCTATCTGCTATACCATCGGCGTTCAGGAGATCATGTACGCGGTTTCCTCCATCAAAGGTGCGACCTACCGCATTGCGGAACCGCTTGTGGTGGCCGCCTGTGTCTACTTCTGCCTGACGTTCCCCACCAGCAAGATCATCGCTTACTTCGAAAGGAGAATGAGCCGTGGCGACC
>NZ_CAKVVF010000042.1:0-19293 GCF_934833455.1 Oscillibacter sp. KLE 1728 | reverse complement strand
CCCTTCGACCTGGAGTCCGAAGAGGCCATCTACCGCAAGTGCTATTAAAATTTTTCCAGACAACGAAGGGAGAGACGGCGGCTGCCGTCTCTCCTTTTTTCCTTTCGCCACGCGGTTTCTTTCCTCTATACACCGCACCTTTCTTTGCATTTTTGTACAGTACACACAAAAATATAATGAAATCAAAAATATTTTATAGGCGTTCTTTTTTGGATTGAGGATTGACTTTCCGAAAGAGAGCCGCTACAATTGGAAACAACATCAACGGGTTGTCTGTTTTGAAAGGAGTGGAACACCATGGCATTTTACACGACGTCTTCCCAGTCCATGATGATGAATGGTGCGTCCGCTCGCCAGGCGGCGTCTGCTTCCTGCGCCTATTCCACGGAGATGTCCCGTGCTTCCATGATGAATATTGCTCTGATTCTGGACGCCATTCTGCTGGCGTCCATTATTATTTGCGCCCTGATTCCCCTTGCCATTCTGGTATCCGTACTGGCAGTGGCCCTGTTTGTTCTGGTACTGGTATTGTTGGTAGCAGAGTATCATCATACGCCGAGATCGCGACGAGGTGCATAACTGTTTGATACAGTAAAGCGGCTCCGCATCTGGCGGGGCCGCTTTTTTGTATAATCTGAACCAAGAAAAGGAGATTGCAAGATGAAAAAGAAGTTCTTTGCCCTCATGATGGCCATGGTTATGGTCCTCAGCCTGGCCGCCTGCGGCGGCTCGGATGAAGCCGACTCCAACTCCGGCGATTCTGCCGGCGGGGAGAGCTCCGGCAGCAGCGCCTTCAAAGTCGGCGTCATTGGCCCCCTGACCGGCGGCGCCGCCATCTATGGCACCTGCGTGGCCAATTCCGCCCAGATCGCGGTGGACGAAATCAATGCCCTGGGCGGCGACATCCAGTTTGAGCTGATGACTGAGGACGACGTCAACGACGCTGAGACCTCCGTCAACGCCTACAACGCCCTGATGGACGACGGCATGCAGATCCTGGTGGGCACCGTCACCACCCAGCCGGCCCTTTCCGTGGTCCCGCTGTCCTATGAGGACCGGGTGTTCACCCTGACCCCCTCCGCCTCCGGCGACGATGTCATTTCCATCAACGACAATGACAACGTGTTCCAGATCTGCTTCACCGACTCCAACCAGGGCTCCCGTTCCGCCCAGTACATCGATGAGAACTTCGACAGTCCGAAGATCGCCATCATCTACAAAAACGATGACCAATACTCCATCGGTATCCGGGACAACTTCAAGGCAGAGGCCGATTCCCGCGGTATGGACATCGTCTATGAGGGCACCTTCACCGAGGCCAGCCAGACCGACTTCAACGTCCAGCTGGCTGGTGCCCAGTCCGCCGGCGCCGATCTGCTGTTCCTGCCGATCTACTATACCCCCGCCTCTGTCATTCTGACCCAGGCCAACGCCATGGGCTACGCCCCCACCTTCTTCGGCGTGGACGGCATGGACGGCATCCTGACCGCCGAGAACTTCGATGCCTCTCTGGCTGAAGGCGTCTACCTGCTGACTCCCTTCTCCGCCGACTCTGAGGACGAGATGACCCAGAACTTCGTGGCGGAGTATCAGGACCGGTTCGGCGAGATCCCCAATCAGTTCGGTGCCGATGCGTATGACGCCATCTACACCCTGTATCAAGCCATCCAGGCCGCCGGCGCCACCGCCGACATGTCCAATGAGGAGATCTGCGATGCTCTGATCGAGGTCATGCCCACCCTGGCCGTCACCGGCCTGACCAGCGCCGGCTCCGAGATGACCTGGGACGAAAACGGTGCTGTGTCCAAGGACCCCACCGCAGTCATTATCGAAAACGGTACCTATGTCACTCCCTGACAGCGGAACACACACTCCACTGTAATAGAGGACAGGGATCGGCTGCCGGAACTCCGGCAGCCCTCCCTGGACTTCTATGGTGGAAACCGACGCGGGGAGCTGTCACCGCCCCGGTTTCTGCCATAGAAGGGGAAAGAGAGGAAAATACTTATGGAATTTCTATCCTACCTGATCACGGGCATCAGTCTGGGAAGCATCTACGCCATCATCGCCCTGGGCTACACCATGGTATACGGCATTGCCAAGATGCTGAACTTCGCCCACGGCGACGTTATCATGGTTGGCGCCTATGTGTCCTTTTACGTGACCATGTTTGCAGGCAGCAACCTGCTGGGAGAGGATCCCTCCGCACTGACCACCGGCGCTGTGGCTCTGGTGTCCGTACTGCTGGCTATGGTGGTCTGCACGGTTCTGGGCGTGGTCATCGAGGGGCTGGCTTACCGCCCCCTGCGCCAGGCCGGCAGCCTAGCGGTGTTGATCACCGCCATCGGCGTCAGCTACTTCCTGCAGAACGCAGCGCAGCTGCTGTTCGGCGCGAATCCCAAGAACTTCACCCCCGTGGTCAGCGGCCAGCTGACGCTGTTTGACGGACAGCTTCGGATCTCCTATGTGGCGCTGCTGACCATCACGGCCTGCGTGGTCATCATGCTGGGGCTGACCGCCTTCACTGGAAAGAGCAAGATGGGCAAGGCCATGCGGGCCTGCTCGGAGGACCGGGGCGCAGCCCAGCTGATGGGCATCAACGTCAACGCCACCATCTCTATGACCTTTGCCATCGGTTCCGCCCTGGCGGCCATCGCCGGGGTATTGCTGTGCTCTTACTCTCCGGTGCTCCAGCCCACCACCGGCTCCATGCCCGGCATCAAAGCCTTCACCGCTGCGGTGTTCGGCGGTATCGGCTCCATCCCCGGCGCCTTCCTGGGCGGACTGCTGCTGGGCGTCATTGAGGCCATGGCGCAGGCCTATATCTCCACGCAGTTGTCCAACACGATCCTGTTCGCCGTGCTGATCGTGGTGCTGCTGGTCAAACCGTCCGGCCTGCTGGGCAAGTATGTGCCTGAGAAAGTGTGAGGTGGCGGTATGAAAGGCTATTTCAAAAACACGAAAACCATCACCAAGGTGGACTTCGCTACGTATCTGGGCGTGATCCTTGCTTTTATTGTGGTATCGATCTGCCAGGCCCAGGGACTGGTGAACCGTTCTCTGGGCGGTATGCTGGTTCCCATCTGCTGCTACGTGTGCATGTCCATCTCCCTGAACCTGACCGTCGGCATTCTGGGGGAGCTGTCTCTGGGCCATGCCGGCTTCATGAGCGTGGGCGCCTTCTCCGGCATCATTGCCGCCATGAGCCTGCAATCTGCTGTCCCAAATGATCTGGTGCGGATGATCGTCGCCCTGGTGGTGGGCGCCTTCTTTGCCGCCATCGTGGGCTTCATCGTCGGGATTCCGGTGCTGCGGCTCCGGGGGGACTACCTGGCCATTGTCACCCTGGCCTTCGGCGAGATCATCAAGGATCTGATCAACTGCCTTCTGGTGGGCTGGGATGAGAACGGCCTGCACATCGCCCTGAACGTGGACGGCACCAAGAGCATGTCCTCTCTCGGCCTCAGCGAAAACGGCATCGAAATCATCAAGGGCGCCCAGGGCGCCACGGGCAACGCCCGCATCGCCACCTTTGCTATGGGCTTTGCACTGGTGATGATTACCCTGGTGGTGGTGCTGAATCTGGTCCGCAGCCGGACCGGCCGGGCTATCATGGCCATCCGGGACAACCGGATCGCCGCCGAGAGCGTAGGCATCAACGTCACCAAGTACAAGCTGATTGCCTTCGTCACCTCCGCCTCCCTGGCAGGTGCCGCCGGTGCCCTGTTCGGCCTGAACTACTCCAATGTCACCGCCGTACAGTTCGACTTCAACACCTCCATTCTGGTGCTGGTGTATGTGGTGCTGGGCGGTCTGGGCAACATCTGGGGCTCCATCGTGGCAACAGTTGTCCTGTATGTGCTGCCGGAGGCCCTGCGGCAGTTCTCTGACTATCGGATGCTGGTGTACGCCATTGTGCTGATTCTGGTGATGCTGGCCACCAACAACCCGCAGGTGCGGACGCTGATTAGCCGGATCATTCCCAGAAGAAAGGGGGCAGCCCTCGATGAGTAAGAAATTTGAAAAGGGCAAGATGGTCCCTGTTCCCAGCCATGCCATCATTCCGGAACGGGACATCGACAAATCCCCCATTCTGGAGTGCAGCCACCTGGGCATCGACTTCGGCGGCCTGCGGGCGGTGAATGACTTCAACCTCACCATCGGTCGGACGGAGATCGCCGGCCTCATCGGCCCCAACGGCGCCGGCAAAACCACCATCTTCAACCTGCTGACCAAGGTCTATCAGCCCACCCGGGGCACCATCCTGTTGGATGGACTGGATACCTCCGGCAAGACCACAGCTCAGATCAACCGCATGGGCATTGCCCGGACCTTCCAGAACATCCGCCTGTTCAACAACCTCTCCGTGGAGGACAATGTGAAGATCGGTCTCCACAATCAGGAGCGCTACTCCGCCATCACCGGCGTTCTGCGCCTGCCCTGGTACTGGAGCCGGGAAAAGGCCGCTCATGAGCGGGCACTGGAACTGCTGTCCCTCTTCGGGATGGCGGACTTGGCGGACCATCAGGCCGGTTCCCTTCCCTACGGCGCCCAGCGCCGGCTGGAGATTGTCCGGGCCCTGGCCACCAATCCCTCTCTTCTATTGCTGGATGAGCCCGCCGCGGGCATGAATCCCTCTGAGACGGCGGAGCTGATGGAGAATATCGTCAAGATCCGGGACACGTTCCAGATCGCCGTCATGCTGATCGAGCACGACATGAAGTTGGTCATGAGCATCTGCGAGGGCATCTGCGTCCTGAACTTCGGGCAGGTCATCGCCAAGGGCACCGCCGAGGAGATTCAATCCAATCCCGCCGTCATTGAGGCATATCTTGGTAAACAGAAGGAGGCGTGACCGTGGAACCGATTCTGAAAGTCAGCGACATCAACGTCTACTACGGCGCCATACACGCCATCAAGGGCGTCTCTTTCGAGGTAAATCCCGGAGAGGTCGTCACCCTGATCGGCGCCAACGGCGCCGGCAAATCCACCACGCTGCAGACCGTCTCCGGCCTGCTCCACTCCCGCACCGGCTCCATCGAATTTCTGGGGGAGAACCTGATGGGCGTCCCGGCCCACAAGGTCGTGGCCAAGGGACTCGCCCAGGTGCCGGAGGGGCGGCGGGTCTTCCTGCAGATGACCGTAGAGGAGAATCTGGAAATGGGCGCCTATACCCGGTCCGGCGGCGACATCGACGCGGATCTGGAAAAGGTCTACGCCTATTTCCCCCGGCTGATGGAGCGGCGGCGGCAGATCGCTGGCACCCTCTCCGGCGGCGAACAGCAGATGCTGGCCATGGGCCGGGCGCTGATGAGCCGTCCCAAGCTGCTGATGCTGGATGAGCCCTCCATGGGCCTGGCACCCATTCTGGTTGAGCAGATCTTCAAGATCATCCAAACCCTCCATGAGGCGGGCACCACCATTCTGCTGGTGGAGCAGAATGCCCAGGCAGCCCTGAGTATCGCCGACCGTGGCTATGTGCTGGAGACCGGAAAAATCGTCACCTCCGGCACCGGAACGGAGCTGTTGGCCTCCCCGGAAATCAAAAAAGCCTATCTGGGCGGCTGAAGTCTCAGAAAAAGGAGAGCGTGTGCTCTCCTTTTTTCTTTGCAATCTGCCGGGCATGTGGTATACTGCTGTCATGACGGAAAGGAGGGATCCCATGCGCGCGGAAGAACGGCGGCAGGCCATTCGGGAGCTTCTGCAGCGGGCAAAGCAGCCTGTCAGCGCAACGGCCCTGGCGGCTCAATTCTCCGTCAGCCGACAGATCATCGTGGGGGATATTGCCCTGCTGCGGGCGGCTGGAGCAGACATCTCCGCTACGCCCCGGGGCTACGTGATCCTGCGAGAGACGGGAGGTCTGGTGCGGCAGGTGGCCGTCCAGCACGATGCCGCTGGGATGGGAGAGGAGCTAAACGCTATGGTGGACCAGGGCTGCACGGTACTGGATGTCATTGTGGACCACCCCATTTACGGGCAGCTGACCGGCCCTCTGCAGCTCTCCAACCGCTATGATGTGGGGCAGTTCCTCGCCCGCTGTGCGCAGTCCGACGCCCGCCCGCTGTCGGAACTGACGGAGGGGATCCATCTCCACACTCTCTCCTGTCCGGATGAGGCGGCATTCGGCCGGGTGTGCCGGGAGCTGCGGCGGCTGGGCGTCCTGCTGGAAGGTTGAACATGTAAAAAAGCAGTTGACAGGAACCGGGATTTTGTGTATGATACGGTTTACAGGTGTCAAGACACCTGTAAACCGTATTTTTTGATTCTACATAAAGCAGGTGTCTCCCATGGAACAGGTCAAAGGCTTTCTGAAGCGCAAAAACATTGTGATCTCCGCCAAGCGGTACGGCATTGACGCCCTGGGCGCCATGGCTCAGGGACTCTTCTGTTCCCTGCTGATCGGCACGATCCTCAACACCATCGGCACCCAGTTCCACATTGGCTTTCTCACCGCCCAGGTCATCACCATCAATGGCGTGGGGTATACCATCGGTGGACTGGCGTCGTTCATGAGCGGGTCCGCTATGGCGGTGGCCATCGGCTACGCTCTCCAGGCGCCGCCTATGGTGCTGTTCTCCCTGGTGACGGTGGGCTATGCCTGCAACGCCCTGGGCGGGGCGGGCGGACCGCTGGCCGTGCTGTTCGTGGCTATCATCGCCGCTGAGGTGGGCAAGGCCGTCAGCAAGGAGACGAAGGTGGACATCCTGGTGACGCCCATCGTCACCATCCTTGTGGGCGTGGGAGCGGCCTGGATCATTGCGCCCCCCATCGGCGGAGCAGCCAGCGCCTTTGGCCAGCTGATTATGCGGACCACGGAGCTGCAGCCCTTCTTCATGGGCGTTCTGGTGTCCGTGCTGGTGGGCATCGCCCTGACGCTGCCCATCTCCTCCGCCGCCATCTGCTCCGTGCTGGGACTGACCGGACTGGCAGGCGGCGCCGCCGTAGCGGGCTGCTGCGCCAACATGGTGGGGTTCGCCGTCCTCTCCTTCCGGGAAAACCGCTGGGGCGGACTGGTGAGCCAGGGCATCGGCACCTCCATGCTGCAGATGCCCAACATCGTGAAGAACCCCCGCATCTGGCTCCCTGCCATCCTCACCTCCGCTGTCACCGGACCCCTGGCCACCTGCTTTTTCAAGCTGGAGATGAACGGAGACCCCATCAACTCCGGCATGGGCACCTGCGGCCTGTGCGGCCAGCTGGGGGTCTGGACCGGCTGGGTCAATCCCAGTGACGCGGCTCTGGCCAATGGGGCCGCCGCCATGGCCCCCACCGCCTTTGACTGGGTGGGACTGATCCTGATCTCCTTCGTCCTCCCCGCTGTCCTCACCTGGGCCTTCGGCCTGTTCTTCCGGAAGATCGGCTGGATCAAGCCGGGGGATCTGACGCTGCCGCAGTAAAGAGACCGCCCGGACCGCGATGCGGTCCGGGCGGGTTTCATTTGTTCAGGCCAAGGAACAGGAGACAGCCGGAGAGAAACATCGGGCTGTATCGCATCAACTCATTACCTGTGGAGGAAATTGTAGCCAGCCAGATCCGGAGCGGAAGGCAGTTCACCATAAAATCCGGCCATAGATTCATGTACGCTGTGACAAACAGCAGGTGTGGAATCAGCGCCAGCAGGCCCAACACCAGCAGACAGCGCCGCAGCATTTGGGAACGCAGGCGGATATCCCCCCACAGGGAGATAGCCGATGGGATCAGAACGCCTGCCGCGGCACAGGCCAGGGGCGGAACCAGAAGGATATAGAATAAGCGGGGATAGACATCAAATGCCTCCATCTGAAGCCGCGTCAGATACGGCTCCAGCGTCCATTCCATCACAAGCCATGCCAGCAGTATCAAAGCACAGATGACCGTGCAGATAATGTACCGCAGCTGAAACCGGGCATAGGGCCGCTCGATCCGTCCCGGGCCATAGATCAGCTCCCGGACGTCGGCGTTCAGCGCCTCCGCCAAGGTGGTCAGGGTCTCGATATCCGGCTGGGTCTTTCCGGTCTCCCAGGAGGACACCGCCTGCCGGGTCACATGGAGCCTCTCCGCCAGGGCATCCTGGGTCAGCTTCTCTCGCTGGCGCAGCTGTTTCAGATTTTTTCCCACCGCGTTCATGGCCTCGCCTCCCGTGTCCAGCGTACCACAGTCCCGGCCCTTTGTCACGCAACAAAGCATTGCGCACTGCCGCAAGGGCTTGCGGTCCGCTCCAGGATGTGATATCGTTAGGATATCTGAGATCAAAACAGGAGGAACCGCCATGGAATACCGCAAATTTGGGGACGCCTACATCGTCCGCCTGGACCGGGACGAGGAGATCCTGGCCCAGCTGAAGATCTTCGCAGAGAAGGAACAGGTCAAACTGGCCTCCGTCACCGCTCTGGGTGCCGTGAAGGACTTCACCATCGGCGTCTTTGACACCTCTGCCAAGGCCTATCACTCCAACCGCTTTCAGGGAGTCTATGAAATCGTCTCCCTGGTGGGCACCATCAACACCAAGGACGGGGACTTTTACTGCCACCTCCACATGTGCGCCGGTGACCAGGAGGGCCGCGCCTTCGGCGGGCATCTGAACGAGGCCGTCATCAGCGCCACCTGCGAGCTGGTGGTCACCTGCCTGCCCGGAGAGACGGACCGGGTATTCAGCGACGAGGTGGGACTGAATCTGATCTCCTTCTGAAATCCGCGGAAAAGAGGCTGAGGAGTATTCCTCAGCCTCTTTTCCGCTTTTGGGGGACGCTGTCCTCACCTGAAGGCCCCTGCCGCGTGGTCCCGCAGAGGCAGCTCCTGGAAAATGGATGCCTCCACCGCCTCGTACTCCCCCGGCGTCCGAAGGCGGCGCATTTTCTTGTCATGGCGTTCGCCGCCCTCGAACAGGTGGATCAGGAAGAACCAGACCTCCTTCATCCGCTGGGCCGCCGGGCCCACCTGGCCATAGAAGTCCTGGTAGGACTGATACAGCGTCCGGGTGAAGGTCTGGAGCTCCTGCCGGGTGGCGGGGACGCCGCCCCGGAGCTTCCGCAGCAAGGCCGGGTCCGCGATGGCCCCTCGGCCGATCATCACCGCGTCGATGGCAGGAAAGTCCACCGCAAAGACTGTGCAGTCCTCCACAGTCACCAGATCCCCGTTGTAGCACAGGGGATTCCGGCTGCGCTCCGCCGCCCAGGCGAACCAGTCCCGGTGCACGGTCCCCTTGTAGAACTGCTTCTGCACCCGGGGGTGGATGGTGAGGCAGGCGATGGGATAACGGTTGTAAATGTCCAGCAGCCGCTCGAACTCCTCCGGCTCCTTCACCCCCAGCCGGGTCTTGACGGACACCGGCAGCTTCACGGCGGCGAATACCTCGTCAAAGAACCGCTCCAGCTCCTCCGGCTTTGCCAGAAAGCCCGCACCCTTGCCCTTGGCGGTGACGGTGCCGGAGGGACAGCCCAGGTTCAGATTCACCTCCGTATAGCCCATGTCTGCCACGATCTCCGCCGCCCACAGAAAGTCCGGTGCCCGGCGGGTCATCACCTGGGGCACCACAGGAAGCCCTGCGTTGGCCGCCGGGTCCAGCTCCCGTTGATCCCGCTTGGTCAGGATATGCTGATCCGTAGGGGAGAAAAACGGGATGAAATACCGGTCTGCGCCGCCGAACATCCGGTGGTACACCTGCCGGAACACCACCTTGGTGATACCATCCAGCGGGGCGAAGTCGTACCGCTGGATCATCCCAGTGCCGTCTCCCACTCCGCCTGGCGGAAGCCGGTGCGGACGAAGTTCTCCCCCACCAGGATGGGCCGCTTTACCAGCATCCCGTCGGTGGCCAGCAGGGCCAGCTGCTCCTCCTCGCTCATCTCCGGCAGCTTGTCCTTCAGGCCCAGAGCCTTGTACTGGAGGCCGCTGGTGTTGAAGAACTTCTTCAGGGGCATTCCGCTCTTCTCCCACCAGCCCCGCAGCTCCTCCGCCGTAGGATTTTCCAGCTTAATATCCCGGGCCTCGTAAGAGACGCCCCGCTCGTCCAGAAAGGCTTTCGCCTTCTGGCAGGTGGTGCACTTGGGGTACCACAAAAACAACATGATGCTCTCTCCTTCTTTTGATCTGTCTGCTCAGTAGCTGCTGATCTCCAGGCTCTCGTCGTCCCGGCCCTTCTCGATGGCCCGGATCTCCACCCAGTATTTCACCTCCGGACTCACCTCCACCTGGATCCGGTCTCCCACCTGACGGCCCAGCAGAGCCTTTCCCACAGGGGACTCCTTGCTGATGAGGCCCTTTAAGGCATCTTGCCGCAAGGTGGTGACGATCTGCAGCGTCATCTCCTGCTTCGCCAGCTCGTTGTAGATCGTGACCTTGTCGAACAATCCCGCCCGGTCACCCTGGTCCTTCACCTCGATGACCTTGGCAGTGCGGATCATCCGCTCCAGGTAGCGGATGCGGCTGTCGTTGCGGTTCTTGGCCTGCTTGGCGCACTTGTACTCGTAGTTCTCGCTGAGGTCGCCGAAGGCCCGGGCCGTCTGCACCTCCTCGATCAGCTGAGGACGCAGGACCCGGGTCCGGTAGTTGATCTCCTCCTGCATCTTTTTGATGTCCACTTCCGTCAGTTCGTCGTACATGACACAGCTCCTTTTCAGGCTGGGGTCGCGGTCCGGGTCCGTTTGCTTTGCAGGTCTCTCACAGGTGTGGGGAACCCGGCGCAGGTGAAATGCGAAATCGCCGCTCTGCGGCTATTCTACCACGTCCGGCAGGAAAGCACAACCCCGGCGGCTCCCTGCCCCGGCACCCTTTCCTCCGCCGGGAATAGAATGAAGTGTATCACGAGTCGAGGAGGCAATTGAAATGGAAAGCACTTCCAGCGCAGTCACCATGTGCGCCACCGTCCTGCGGGTCTGCCCCTGCGAACTGTGCGTCTGCGACCACGAGAACTGCCAGCAGGTCCTGGTCCATACAGACAACGCCTGCTGCTTCCGGGTGGGCCAGCAGGTCTGCATCGAGTTCAGCGGCGCCATGACCCGGAGCTGTCCGCCCCAGATCACCGCCGACTGTGTCCGGCCGGTGAACTGCTGCTGTTGAACATTTGAAAAAGCCGCCCGGGGGCGAATCCCCGGGCGGCTTCGGCTTATGGGTTGCATTGGCCACAGGGCGTATAGCCCTGGGCGATCAGATCCTCCCGGCTGCCGGTATACTCCTGCCGGTTGGCGGTGCTCATGCCGGACACGCTGGAACAGTCCGGGTCGTGAAATTTGTGGCTGTTGGTATTGAGGATGTACGTGGTCTCGCCGCTTTGCGGCTCCGCTCCCTCCTGCCAGCTCTCGCCGGTGGCGTAGTCGATGGTGATGCCGGGCTGGACGTTGTACACATAGACATTGAAGCAGACGCCTTCCCCCTCGTCCTCCACAGACCAAGCCTCCATCTGGACACCGCTGGCTACCAGGTTCTGACCCTCGAACACCGGGGTCACCCGGTAGAGGACGTGGTTGTCCGTCTCCTTTACATAGTCCGCCACCAGATTTTCAAAGGGCAGCATCCCGTCTACATTCATATAGCGGGTGCCGGTGATGAGATTTTCCTCGTTGGCGTTCTCTCCGGTGAGCTGAAAGCCGATCAGGTGACAGCGGTTGTACAGGTACTCCCCGTCGTACTCCCGGTTGATCCAGCCGGAGGGTGTGACGGAACTGATGCTCTCCCGGTCCTCTGTGGGCATCAGATCCTGTCCCACGTTGGCATAGGCTACGCCGCAGCGGCCCAGAGTGTCCAACTCACTGTACGTCTCAAAGGACACAGAGGTCATGTCCTCCTCCGGAAAATCCGGCTGGTTGCCATCGACGGCCACGTAGGGCTCCCCGGACCAGGCGGGAATATCCTCCAGAGAAAAGGAGGTGACGGTGCCCTCCGCCGGGGGCATCATGCAGCCGGAGAGGAGCAGGCACAAGGACAGCAGCGCCGCCGTCAGGGAAATGCGGGTTCGATTCATGGGATATAGACTTCCTTTGTAATGATCTCGTGGGAGAAGCCGGGGAACTCCTCCCGCCGGGCCAGAGTCCAGCCCTCCAGGGACAGGTCCCAGTAAAGGTCCGCCGGATAGGCCCGGTCCCAGCGGTACAGCACCACCCGCTCCACACGCCCGGCAAAGGGCGCCACAGAGCGGTCCTCCACAAAGCAGGGCTCCCCCGGCCCCGCCTTTTCCAAAAACGACTCGTCCACACAAAGGCGGCTCTGCTCCTCCGCCGGGAACTGGCGGGCCGTGGCCCCACTCACCCAGAGGCGGGCCTCCCCGGCCTCTGCCAGCAGGTCCGCCCGCACCGCCCGGTCCCGGCTCTGCCGGCGGCAGTTGAAGGCCATGCCGTTCCGGCCGTCCACACAGGCCATCAGGATCATGCTGCATCCTCCCTTCGCGCTCTTTCTCTACGATACCCAAATTCCGCTCGAAACGCAAGGAAAATTTTTCGGCTTCCGCCGGGGGAAGCCGCCGTACCGGGCGGAAGCCCCTCCCGCCTGGGAGGGGCTTCCCTTTGGAAGATATCCTTACGCCTTGTCCGGACGCTTGTACTCCACATGGAGCAGCTGATGGGTGCGGCCCTTCAGCGCTCCCTCCAGGAGCTTTGTAACGATGGGGTTCCGCTCAGACCGCTTGATGAGGGCGGTGCGGTCCGCCTCATAGAGGCCCTCTGCCCGCTGCTGCTTCACTGGGATCAGCCCGTAGGGCTGGCCAGCGCCGCCTACGCAGCCGGTCTTGCAGGTCATGACTTCCACCAGGTCGAAGTACTCCTGACCGCTCTCGATATCGTCCAGCAGCTTCTGTGCGTTCACCAGGCCGTGGACCACCGCGATCCGCAGCGCCCGGTCCCCCACCGGCAGCGTCACCGCCCGGATGGTCTCGCTGCCCCGGATGCCGGAGAACTGGATGGCCTGCAGGGTGTTC
Organism: Oscillibacter sp. KLE 1728; assembly: GCF_934833455.1. Taxonomy (NCBI): domain Bacteria; kingdom Bacillati; phylum Bacillota; class Clostridia; order Eubacteriales; family Oscillospiraceae; genus Oscillibacter; species Oscillibacter sp. KLE 1728. The sequence continues at coordinate 6,407 of NZ_CAKVVF010000042.1, read as the reverse complement.
TTGGACTTGTCCTCCACTACCCGCCGGGCCACGGCCTCCGCCACGCCGCCGGTGGTGCCGAAGATGGTGGCCGCCCCGGTGCCCATGCCGAAGGGCAGGTCCGGGGACTCCCCCTCCAGCTCTGCGAAACGGATGCCGGACTCCTTGATCATCATGATGATCTCCTGCGTAGTCAGCACCAGATCCACATCCGGTTTTCCGTCATGCTGGAACTCCGGCCGCTTGGCCTCCATTTTCTTGGCGGTGCAGGGCATGATGGCGATGTGGTAGGTGGTGCGGCCGTCCTCTTCGTCCTTCCTGGCGTACTGATCCTTCAGCACCGCCGCGAACATCTCCATGGGAGACTTGCAGGTGGAGATGTTCTTCAGGAAGTGGGGCCGCTCCTCCTCCACATACTTCACCCATGCCGGGCAGCAGCTGGTGAACATGGGGAAGGGGCCGCCTTTTTTCAGCCGCTCCAGGAACTCGTCCGCCTCCTCCATGACGGTCAGGTCTGCGCCAAAGGTGGTGTCGTACACCTCGTCGGCGCCCATCATCTTCAGGGCGGACACCAGCTTGTTGATGGCATTGACGCCGGGCTCCAGGCCGAAGGCCTCGCCCACCGCCACCCGGACCGCCGGGGCGATCTGGAACACCACCCGCTTCTTCGGGTCGTGGAGGGCCCGCCACCCCCGGCCGATCTCGTTAAAGATGGTGATGGCGCCGGTGGGGCAAGCGGCTGCGCACTGGCCGCAGCTGATGCAGTTGGTCTCTCCAAGCTTGCGGTCAAAGGCCGGGCACACCACCAGGTCGCTGCCCCGGTGGGCGAAGTTCAGGATACCCATGCCCTGCATCTCCTCGCACACCCGGATGCAGTCGCCGCAGAGGATGCACTTGTTGGGATCCCGGACGATGGCCGGAGAGGAGGTGTCGATCTCATAGTGGGGCCGGGTGTCCTTGAAGCGGACGTGCCGCACGCCGAAGCGCAGGGCCAGCTCCTGCAGGCGGCAGCTGCCATTCTTTTCGCAGGTGGTGCAGTCCCGGCAGTGAGAGGACAGCATCAGCTCCAGGATCATCCGCCGGTGCTTTAAGAGCCGGGCGGTATTGGTGCGGATCACCATGCCATCCCGGGGCTCCATGGAGCAGGAGGCGTCGATCTTGCCCCGCTCGTCCTCCACCACGCACATCCGGCAGGCACCGTAAACAGACAGTTCCGAATAATAGCAGAAGGTGGGCATATCGATGCCGGCCTTCCGGATCACAGCCAGGACGTTTTTCTCCCCGTCGAAGGGCACCCGCTGGCCGTCAATGTACATAATTCCCTTTGCCATGGTACTCCCCTCCTCACTTACTGGCCGCGATGGCGCCGAAGGGACAATTGGTCACACAGGCGCCGCAGTTGATGCACTTCTCCGGATCGATGACGTGGACCTGCTTGGCCGCGCCGGTGATGGCCTCCATGGGGCAGTTCTTCCGGCACTTGCCGCAGCCCTTGCATTTCTCCGGGTCGATGGTGGGGTGGGGTTTTTCCTTGTTGCAGATGGGACAGTGGTGGTCCACTACATGGGCCAGATATTCATCCCGGAAATACTTCAGCGTGCTTTGGACGGGCTTGCAGGCGCTCTGCCCCAGGCCGCACAGGGCTGTCTTGCTGATGGTGTCCGCCAGCTCCTCCAGCAGGTCCAGATCCTCCAGTGTGCCCTTGTTGTCGATGATCCGGTCCAGGATCTCCAGCATCCGCTTGGTGCCCTCCCGGCAGGGGACGCACTTGCCGCAGGACTCCTTCTGTGTAAACTCCATGAAGAACCGGGCCGTCTCCACCATGCAGGTGTCCTCGTCCATGACCACCAAGCCGCCGGAGCCGATCATGGCGCCGATGCTCTTCAGACTGTCGAAGTCCAGGGGCAGGTCCAGGTGCTCGCGGCTGGCGGTGGTGGCGCCGCCGGAGGGGCCGCCGATCTGAACGGCCTTGAACTTCTTGCCGCCCCGGATGCCGCCGCCGATGTCAAACACCACCTCCCGGATAGTGGTTCCCATGGGTACCTCAATGAGGCCGGTATTCACCACGTTGCCTGTCAGCGCGAAGGCCTTGGTGCCGGGGCTGGTCTTGGTGCCGATGGAGCGGTACCAGTCCACGCCCTTGCGGATGATGAGGGGCACGTTGGCAAAAGTCTCCACATTGTTCAGCACCGTGGGCTCGGCCCAGAGACCGTGCTCGATGGTCCGGGGCGGCTTGACCCGAGGCATGCCCCGGTTGCCCTCGATGGAAGCTGTCAGGGCACTGCCCTCGCCGCAGACGAAGGCGCCGGCGCCCATGTTTACATGGATCCGGAAGGAGAAGTCTGTGCCCATGACGTGATCGCCCAGAAGACCGTACTCCTCCGCCTTGGCGATGGCCGCTTTCAGCCGGCTCACGGCCAGCGGATACTCCGCCCGGACATAAATATACCCCTCGTCGCTGCCCACGGCGCGGCCGGCGATCATCATGCCCTCCAGCACGCTGTGGGGGTTACCCTCCATAATGGAGCGGTCCATGAACGCACCGGGATCGCCCTCGTCGCCGTTGCAGACGATGTATTTTTTCTCTGACTTCTGTTTCCGGGCACCGTCCCACTTCTGGCCCGCGGGGAAGCCTCCACCTCCGCGGCCCCGGAGGCCGGAGTCGATGATGGACCGGCAGATCTCCTCATCCGTCATCTCAAAGAGGGCCTTTTCAAAACCGGCGTAACCGCCCTTGGCGATGTACTCCTCAATGTCCTCGGCATCGCTGCTGCCGCAGTTCTCCAGCACCACCCGATGCTGCTTCTTGTAGAAGGGGATGTCCTCCTGCCGGGGGTAGGCTACGCCGTCCAGGTGATACACCAGCCGGTCGATGATCTCGCCGCCCAGCACGGTCTTCTCCAGAATCTCATGGCAGTCCTCCGGCTTCACATGGATGTACATGACGCCCATAGGCTCGATGTGGACCAGAGGCCCCATCTCGCAGAAGCCGTGGCAGCCGCTCATCTTTACATGGAGGCTCTTCTCCGCGTCCGTGTCGTGTTTGAGGCCCACGTAGACCGGCAGACCCCGTTTTTCACACTCCGTCTTCAAATTGTCATAGATCTTCATGGCGCCGCCGGCGATGCAGCCGGTGCCGGCGCAGATCAGGATAGAGGGCACCTGCTCGCTCTGCTTCAGGGCGTTGCGGGCGTTGGCCTGGAACACGTGGAAGCTGTCCCGCGTCATCTTTACCTGTCTCATGCGGTGGCCGCCTCCTTTCTGCGGATATCCTCCACCAGCGCCAGCGCATCTTCCGGCGTCATCTTGGCGTGGACCTCTCCATCAATGGTCATGACCGGTGCCAGTCCGCAAGCGCCCAAGCAGGCCACGGTCTCCAGGGTAAACAGGCCGTCCGCGGAGGTCTTCCGCTTTCCGGTCAGACCCAAAGCGTCCCGCAGGCTGTCATAAATGGGTCCGGATTTGCGCACGTGGCATGCCGTGCCGGTGCATACCTTGATGATGTGCCGGCCCTTGGCCTCCAACGAGAAATTCTCATAGAAAGTGGCCACGCTGTACACCTTTGCCGTGCTGATGCCCAGCTTTTCCGCGATCAGGGTCAGCGCTCCCTCGCTCAGGTACTTATACTCCCCTTGGATCTCCTGCATGATCGCGATCAGGTTCGACTGATCGCAGCCGTAGGCGTCGATGATCGCCTCCGCCCGGTCCAGATTCTGCTCCATAAATTCTCCCCTCATTGATTCGGATGATAAAAAACACGCGGGATCCGCACTTGCCGGCGGATCCCGCGCTTGTGTGCTCTGTTTCCGATATGTGCTTATGCGTCTGTATCAGAATACGCCCTGCTCCATCATGGCCTCAGCCACCCGCTTGAAGCCGGCGATGTTGGCGCCTGCCACCAGGTTGTAGCCCAAGCCGTACTCCGCGGCCGCGTCCACGCTCATCTGGTAGATGGTGTTCATGATCCGGTGCAGCTGCGCGTCCACCTCTTCCGCCGTCCACACCAGCCGCTCGCTGTTCTGCGCCATCTCCAGTGCGCTGGTGGCCACGCCGCCTGCGTTCACCGCCTTGCTGGGCGCCACGATCATCCCGGGCTGCTCCATCAAGAACCGCAGCGCGTCGTTGGTGGTGGGCATGTTCGCCACCTCAATGTAGTACTTCACGCCGTTGGCCGCGATCTGCTTCGCCTGCTCCATGTGCACGTCGTTCTGCATGGCCGAGGGCATCACCACATCCGCCTTCACGCCCCAGGGCTTCTCACCGGGGAAGAATTCCACGCCGAACTTCTCCGCATAGTCCTGTACCCGGTTGCGGCCGCTGGAGCGCATCTCCACCAGATACGCGATCTTCTCCTCCGTGGCTACGCCGTCCGGATCATAGATATATCCGTCCGGGCCGGACAATGTCACCACCTTGGCCCCCAGCTGCGTGGCCTTCTTGCAGATGCCCCAGGTCACGTTGCCGAAGCCCGCGCAGGCGATGGTCTTGCCCGCGATCCGCTCCCCCTCGTGCTCCAGCACGTTCTGGAGATAGTATACCGCGCCGTAGCCCGTGGCCTCCGGCCGGATCAGGCTGCCGCCGTAAGAGAACCCCTTGCCCGTCAGCACACCGTTCTCCCAGGCCCCCTTCAGCCGCCGGTACTCGCCGAAGAGATACCCGATCTCCCGGCCACCCACGCCCATGTCCCCGGCAGGCACGTCCACGTCCGGCCCGATGTACCGGTACAGCGCCTGCATGTACGCCTGGCAGAACCGCATGATCTCCGCGTCCGACTTCCCCGCCGGGTCGAAGTCCGCGCCGCCCTTGCCGCCGCCGATGGGCAGGCCCGTCAGGGAGTTCTTGAAGATCTGCTCAAAGCCCAGGAATTTGATGATGCCGGGATACACGTTGGCCTGGAACCGCAGGCCGCCCTTGTAGGGCCCCAGCGCGCCGTTGAACTGGCACCGGTAGCCGATGTTCGTGTGCCACTGGCCCCGGTCATCCTCCCAGGACACCCGGAAGGTGAACATCCGCTCCGGCTCCACCATCCGGTTCAGCAGGTCCACCTTCTCATACTCCGGGTGCTTCTCAATCACCGGCTCCAGAGAGGAGAACACCTCCTCCACCGTCTGCACGAATTCCGGCTCGTTGCCGTGCTTCTTCTTCACGTTCTCGATCACGCTGGTGAGATATGCGTTCATGGCTTTTTCCTCCAATCAAAATTTTGAAAGCCGTGGGCACACAGGCCCGTTCATATCACCAGACAGGAACGGAAATGCCTCTCCGCTCCCGCGTCTGTCCTCATACCACCTCTAACAGCCGTTCACGTTCCGCTGCGTTTTTTTCTCCCCCTCTCCGCCGGCCCTCTGCCGGCCTCCGCAGCAATCTCGCTTTCGCTGTATCCGGCGGACGGCATCTTTCGATGGCCGTTCCGCCCCATGCGATCTTTCCAGTTTGATTGTAGCAAAAAAACATATTCTTGGGAAGCCCTATTGTGTAAAAAGTACATTTTTCTTTATTCACTCATTAGTATTTTACAATATTTTCCATAAACGTTTCCTGTATAAACCAGAACTATCTGTAGCCAGCCGTGGCGGAAAATACCACATCTCTCTTCCCGGGTGCCCGAGGCAGCGGCAACGAAGCGGAAAACCAAAAAGCCTGTGGTACAATAACTTCCAGATCTTTACCTGTAAAAGGGCTGTAATTCAGTCCTCCGCGGTTGAAAGCCTTGTGCCGTCATATTCATCGCAGTATCAGCCGCCTGGGGCGATCCGCTTCAGGTTGCGGCTATGCACTGCCGCCCAGGTGAGCGGCGGTCAGAGAGCTCAGGGCGTCACAGCGAACTCACAGCATCGCTAATCAGTGTCAATATTGTGGGTAATAAAGCGGGCCCTGAAATTGCGCTGGTTGCACATCGCCCCCACCATGCTGCCGAGCGGCTGTCAGGGCCAGCGTAATCTTCAGGGAACCGCCGCAGCCGATGTGATCCATATTGGCCACCTTTGTAGGACGATCTTCTTCTGGAGGAACGTCCCCTCGGCATTCTATATGTCGGGAGCCCGTTCCATGACATTCCTTCCGGGAGCGTAGGCTAATCGACCTGATAAAAGGAAATGCCGCATACCAGCCTCAACAGGCCGATATGCAGCACAAAATCGGACGAAACACCTGGTTCGCTATCTCCGGATGCTGAAAACACAGCGGAGTAAGGCTGACCTTCCGCAGGAGCGGCTTTATGTGCGGCAGCGTGGGTACAGTTTCCCTGTTCTTTCATTGCGCACAGCGCGAAAGGCATTCATAGGCGCCCAAAACAGATGTCTTAAAATTCAGCAAACACGCTGAGAGAGCAAAGAAAACCTCGGAACCATTGCAGTTCCGAGGCTTTCTCAACTGGCAGCGGGTGAAGGATTCGAACCCTCACATACAGAGTCAGAGTCTGCTGTGCT
>NZ_CAKVVF010000041.1:10531-20082 GCF_934833455.1 Oscillibacter sp. KLE 1728 | reverse complement strand
GGCAGGATCCAGGGGGAAGGGCTGATAGGGGACGATGCGGGCGTCATGCCAGCCCTTGTCCGGCGCATAGTCCATGACGAACATGTGGTCGGTGAAAATCTTACCGAAGCCCAGCTTGCTCTCGTCCGCGGGCTTGGCCTTGGGGCTGGTGGTCTTGGTGATTTGAATATCCAGCATATTGATCGCTCCTTAAAAATAGTTTGAAGTTTTGGGGGATAGCAAAAAGACTTTCGCGCACTCCTGCCCTGCACAGGAGAGGCGAAAGTCAAACTTCCGTGGTACCACTCTCGTTGCCGCTGGTCCAGCGGCCGCTCGTCTGCCCCGATAACGGAGGGCGTCCGGTGCGGCGTACTGGGAAAGCTCTGTTCCGCCCACTGCTCCCGGGGGAGGCCAGCAAAGCTGCCCCCGCTGCCTCGCACCGTCCGGCAGCTCTCTGAGGGGAGAGATCTTCGCGGCGTGTCCCGTTCCACGCAATATAAAGCCATATTCTTCTATGATATCTTTTATACGCTGATACACAGCCAAAGTCAACTGTTAAAATGCACAGAAAGCGCAGGGCCCGCCAAAGAGAGAGGGCCGGTGAGCAAACTCGCCGGCCCTCTGAAACAAATCACTGCACGCAGGCCATGCCGCGGCGGAACGCCTCGATGTTCAGGGGGACGAACTTGGCCTTGGCGCCGGTGAACATCTCCTGGATCATCTTCTCGATGGTCTCCGCCTTCAGCACCTTGGTGCCGGCCACATAGGCGCCCAGCATCACCATGTTGCTGACCTTGGGGTTGCCCACCTCGTCGGCGATCTGGGAGCAGGGGATGTAGTAGGCCGTCAGGTCCGTGCGGGAGACTTTATCCGTCACCACGTCGCTGTTGACGAATACCATGCCGCCGGGGACGACGCCCTCCTCGAACTTGACCAGAGAGGGCTCATTCAGGGCGATGAGCTCGGTGGGATGGGCGAACACGGGAGATCCCACGGGCTTGTCGGAGAGCACCACAGAGCAGTTGGCGGTGCCGCCACGCATCTCGGGGCCGTAGGAAGGAGCCCAGGTAACGTTCAGGCCCTCAGCCATGCCGGCCTCTGCCAGATTCTTGCCGATGGCCAGGCCGCCCTGGCCGCCGAAGCCGGAAATGACGATCTCTTTTTTCATCTCATTTCACCTCCGCGCCTTCCGGGGCCGTCTCCTTGATGACACCCAGAGGATAGTAGGGGACCATGTTGTCCTTCAGCCACTGATTGGCCTTCAGCGGCGTCATGCCCCAGTTGGTGGGGCAGGTGGACAGCACCTCGATAAAGGTGAAGCCCTCGCCGTTCATCTGCTTCTGGAATGCCTTCTTGATGGCCTTCTTGGCCTTGTTGATGTTGGCGATATCCGTGACGCAGACCCGCTCGGCATAGGCGCAGCCGTCCAGGGTGGAGAGCATCTCCGCCATGCGGATAGGCATACCGGCCTGCTCCCGGGTGCGGCCCTCCTGGCAGGTAGTGGCCTTCTGGCCGATCAGAGTGGTGGGGGCCATCTGACCGCCGGTCATGCCGTAGATGGCATTGTTGACAAAGATGGTCGTGAACTTCTCGCCCCGCATGGCGGCGTGGACGATCTCCGCCGCGCCGATGGAGGCCAAGTCACCGTCGCCCTGGTAGGTGAACACCGCCTGATGGGGATGGGTGCGCTTGATGCCGGTAGCTACGGCAGGCGCCCGGCCGTGGGCGGCCTCCTGCATGTCGCAGTTGAAATACTTGTACGCGAAGACGGAGCAGCCCACGGGGCACACGCCGATGGCGTCATCCAGCAGACCCAGCTCCACCAGCGACTCTGCCACCAGCTTGTGGATGATGCCGTGGTGGCAGCCGGGGCAGTAGTGGAACTCCACGTCCGTCAGGCCCCGGGATTTCTCATATACGATCGCCATGTCACTTGCCCTCCTTCAAGGCCTTCTTGGCCGCTTCTACCATCTCTTCCACGGTGGGCATCACGCCGCCGGCGTGGCCCAGGTAATGGATGGGCTTTCTGCCCTCCACGGACAGACGGACATCGTCGATCATCTGGCCGGTGGAGCTCATCTCCACATCCAAAAATGCCTTCACGTGGTCGGCCTTGGAGAGCTTGCGCAGGGCCTCCTCCGGGAAGGGCCACAGGGTAATGGGACGGAACAGGCCCACCTTCAGCCCCTCGGCGCGCAGCGTCTCAAGGGCGGTGAGGGCGATCCGGGCAGGGGTGCCGTAGGCGGTGATGACGATCTCGGCGTCCTCGCACTCCGTCTCGGACCAGCGGACCTCGTTCTTCTCCATCAGGGCGTATTTCTCCGCCAGATGGTCGTTGTGACGGTCGCACTCCTCCGGATCCATGTACAGGGAGTTGATGATGTTGTTGTGGTCCCGGTCCTTACGGCCGGTGGTGGCCCAGTCCTTGGGGGGCAGGTCCCGCTTGGGGACAGGACGCCACTCGATGGGCTCCATCATCTGGCCAATCAGGCCGTCCATAACCACCATGACGGGGTTGCGGTACTGGTCGGCAATGTCAAATGCCTCCTGGACGAAGTCCACCGCCTCCTGCACATTGGAGGGGGAGAGGACCAGCGTCCGGTAATCGCCGTTGCCGCCGCCGCGGGTGGCCTGATAGTAATCGCCCTGGCCGGGCTGAATGGTGCCCAGGCCCGGACCGCCGCGCATGCAGTTGACGATGACGCAGGGCAGCTCGGCGCCGGCGATGTATGTAATGCCCTCCTGTTTCAGGCTGATGCCGGGGGAGGAGGAAGAGGTCATGGCCCGCATGCCGGCGCCGGCGGCGCCGTACACCATGTTGATGGCCGCAACCTCAGACTCAGACTGCAGGAACACGCCGCCCGCCTTGGGCAGATGGGCGGACATATACTCCGGGACCTCGCTCTGAGGCGTGATGGGATAGCCGAAGAAGCAGTCGCAGCCGGCGCGGATGGCGGCCTCGGCGATGGCTTCATTTCCTTTCCAAAGTTCTTTTTCCACGGTCGATGACCTCCTTCTCAGAATTTTTCCACAGTGATGATGGAGTCCGGGCAGATCTTCGCGCAGCTGGCGCATGCAATGCACTGGCTGATGTCCGTCACATGGGCGGGGTGATACCCCTTCCGGTTGATGACGGCCTGATCGATGGCGACGATGTGCTTCGGGCACACAGTGGTGCACAGCTCACAGCCCTTGCACCGGTCAGAGTTGAAGGTTACCTTTGCTGTCATGGTTGCAGGATGCCTCCTTTTTTCCTGCCGCGGAGTCAGCGCTCCCACGGCTTTTTCATATTGATGGCAATGGGGAACACGGGTTCCCCCAGGTCTGACAGGGATTCTAAGAACCGCCGCTCCGCCGTGTGGCAGAGGATCGGGATTCCGGTCTGCCGGGAAACCTCTTGTGCCAGGGCGGCGCCCTTGCGGATTTCGGCCGGCGTGGTCTCGCCGCACAGATGGGTGTTGTTCACCAGGCCCGAGCAGGTGAGGCCGGTGACGGCCTCAATGGAGCGGAGGTAGGCGGCGGCGCTCTCCGCATCCCGCACCTCCGGCCGGTTGGCGTTGAGGACGAAAATCAGCTGGTAATCCTCCTGTACGATCTTGGGCTGAAACCGGGCCAGCACCCGGGCGCCCACCGGATCGCCGCCGATATCCAGGATGCCCCGGATCTCCCGGTTCTCCAGAATGGTCAGCAGCTCCGCCGGCAGGGCGGGGACATCCGCGTCCGAACAGGCCTGGGAGGAGGAAATCACCCGCACACCGGCTTTTTCCAGGAGGGGCCGCCGCTCCCGAGAGCGGAAATAGGGGTTGACGATATCCAGATCCGCCAGCATTACCTGTTCCCCCTCAGCGGCCAGCGCCAGGGCCAGATTGACGGAGACCTCCGTCTTTCCGGTGCCGTAGTGGCCGGTGAGGATCGAGACGCGGTGGGAAAACATGTCCTTGGCCGTCACAAGCGGTTCACCTCATTTTTTCACAAAATAGTTGTATTATTTTTTCATTTGTTGTATGATGTCATTGTACTCTAAAAGAGATATGATGTCAAGGACATTTCCGTACTGGCCGGAAAATCCAGTGGAGAAATGCCTGACCTCACCACGGATGATGGAGGGATGCGCATGGGTGAGGGACGGAAAGTCAAATTGTCGGAGCGGACGGCCGACCGGCTGTGCGAGCTAATCATGGACGAACGGCAGTTCACGCCGGGGAGCAAGCTCCCGAATGAAAACGAACTCAGTGAGGCGCTGCACGTCAGCCGCACCACGCTCCGGGAGGCCATCTCCTTTCTGGTGGCCCAGGGCGTGTTGGAGATCCGCCGGGGCAAAGGCACGTTTGTCACGGAGGATCTGCCCGCCAGCGCGGTGGATCTGACGGCGCTGTCCAACCTGCGGTCCCGGGTCCGGGCCAGGGACCTGTTTGAAATGCGGCTGATCTTTGAGCCCGCCACCGTGGCGCTGGCCTGTCAGCGCGCCACAGACGAGGAACTGGCGCAGATCCGCCAGAAAGCGGAGCGGATGGAGCGCATCGCAAAGGCGGGCGGAGACTGGCCCCTGGCGGACCAGGAGTTCCACATGGCCATCATCAAGGCCTCCCACAACGAATATATGCGGCGGCTGTACCCGATCATCAACGGCGCGGTGAACGAGATCCTGCAGGTCTCCGTAAATCGGGCGCACATGCAGAGCATCGCCATCGCGGACAACTACATGATTCTGGACTTTCTGATGCAGCGGGACGAGGCTGGCGCCCGCCACGCCATGAGCATTCACATCCGGCACCTGCTGAACACCCTGAAGGGGTGAGAAGCCAGGACTTAAAAAGCCCCCCGGCAGAGGCCGGGGGGCTTTTTGCTGTAGGAGGGCGCAGAATCTTCTGTCCCATGGCCTGCCGCTGTCACGGGCGCTTCCGCCACTTCAGCAGCAGAGAGGAGTTGACAATCACCAGCACGGACCCGGCGTTGTGGACCAGGGCACCCACCACCGGGTTCAGGATACCGATGATAGCCAGGGCGATGGCGATGAAGTTCAAGGTCATGGAGAAGGCCAGATTGCTCTTGATGGTGCGCATCATCCGCTTGGAGAGTGCCAGCAGATGGGGCAGCTCCCGGATGTCGTCGTTTACCAGGGCGATGTCCGCGGCGTCCACAGCGATGTCGCTGCCCACGCCGCCCATGGCAATGCCCACATGGGCCCGCTTCAGGGCTGGAGCGTCGTTGATGCCGTCCCCCACCATGCAGACCAGATGTCCACTCTGCTGGCTGCGGTCGATCCAGGTTAGCTTATCCTCCGGCAGGCACTCCGCCTGGAAGGTGCCGATGCCCAGCTCTCCGGCAATATGCCGGGCGGCCCTCTCGTGGTCGCCGGTGAGCAGCACCGGGGTCACGCCGGTGGCCCGGACATCCCGGATGGTCCCGGCGGCGTCTGGCCGCAGGGTGTCTGCCAGGGCCAGAAAGCCCGCCGGGCGGCCGTCTACCGCCACATAGATGACGGTGCAGCCCTGCTCCAGGGCAGGGACGGCAGCCTGGGACAAGGATTCCCAGGGGACATGTTCCTCTGTCAGCAGCTCCCGGTTACCGGCGACGAGGTGATGACCCGCCACAGTGGCAGAAACACCCCGGCCGGGGAGCATCTGGAAGTCCGCTGTCTCCGGCGGCGCCGCGACGGTCTCGGCTCGCCAGCCCTGAACAACGGCACGGCCCAACGGGTGCTCGGACCGGAGCTCCGCCCCCGCAGTCCAGGCGTAGAGCGCGTCCCGGGATACGTCCGGCAGCAGGCTCTCCACCAGCTTCACCTGGGGGGTGCCGAGGGTCAGAGTGCCTGTCTTGTCAAAGGTCACCTGGGAGACGGAGGCCAGCCGTTCCAGAGCGTCTCCCTCCCGCACCAGAAAGCTGTGCCTGGTGGCGTTGCCGATGGCGGCCATGATGGCAGTGGGAGTGGCCAGCACCAGGGCACAGGGGCAGAATACCACCAGAATGGTCACCGCTCGGATGGGATCCCGGGTGATGAGGCCCGTCAAGGCGGCGGCGGTCAGGGCCGCCACTACGATCCAGGTGGCCCAGCGGTCTGCCAGCCCCACGATCCTGGCCTTGCCGGCATCGGCGGACTGGACCAGCCGGATCATCCGCTGGATAGAACTGTCCTCCCCTACCTTCGTCGCCCGCATCTCGAAGGCGCCGAACTGGTTCACCGTGCCGCTGGAAACCTCGTCTCCGGGCCCCTTGTCCACAGGCAGGGACTCGCCGGTCATCACCGCCTGGTTGATGGAGGTCTGTCCGGTGAGAATCTCTCCGTCCACTGGCACGGTCTCGCCCGGCAGCACCCGGAGCACGTCGCCCACAGCCACCTGCTCGGCGGGAATGGCCTCCTCCCGGCCGCCGGTGAGGCGGCGGGCGGTCTGGGGCGTCAGATGCACCAGCTTCTCGATGCCGGCCCGCGCCCGGGCCACCGTGAGATCCTCCAGCAGGGCGCCCAGCTGCATGATGAAGGCCACCTCGCCGGCGGCGAAGTCCTCCCCAATGATGAGGGAGGCAATCAAGGCGATGGACACCAGCACGTCCGCCTTGATGTCAAAGGCTGTCACCAGGCCGATGACTGCCTCCAAGATGATGGGGATACCGCAGAGGACGACAGCTGCCCAGGCGGCGTCAAAGGGCAGCTGCGGCAGCAGGTCGAAGATGCTGACAAGCAGGGCGATGCCGGAGAAGACCAGGCAGGTCACGGCCTTCTTCACGCCGCCCCACTCCAGAAATCGCTCCAGAGTATGGATCAAATGGCTCACATCCTCTCTTTATACCTATGGGGGTATATGTATATTATACCCATAGGGGTATGCCTGTCAAGAAAAAGTGCCGCCGTTTTCAGGCAAAATACCTTGCGGCACACAGATTCTTCCTGTAAAATGACCACAAAACAGGAAGGAGAGAACAGAAATGCGACTGCGGCGCTACCGGACAGAAGACCTGCCCATTCTGGCCCGCCTGTTCGGTGAGACGGTTCGGCAGGTGAACTGCCGGGACTACGCCCCGCCCCAGGTGGAAGCCTGGGCCGCCGGAGAGGCGGATCTGCTGACACGGGACAGCTGGTTTCAGCGGCTGTACACCCTGGTAGCAGAGGCGGACGGGCGGATTGTGGGCTACGGCAATGTGGAGGATACCGGTTATCTGGACCACCTGTTCGTCCGGTGGGACTGCCAGGGACAGGGCATCGCCGCAGCCCTGTGTGACGCGCTGGAGGCCCACTGCCGGGAATTGGGGGTGGACGCCGTCACTGTCCACGCCTCCAAGACCGCCCTGCCCTTCTTCCTCGGCCGGGGCTATGCGATAGAGCGGGAACAGCAGGTGCCCTGCCGCGGACAGGTATTGACCAATTACGCTCTGGAGAAAATCCTGTAACATATACAAAGGGGATCGGCTTTTCAGCCGATCCCCTTGCCTTCAACCCATGTTGGAGAACCGCTCCACCGCCTTGGTGAAGCTCTCGATGGTCTTGTCCGCATCCCCGTGCTGGATGCCGTCCCGGACACAGTGCTGGATGTGCCCCTCCAGCACCACCTGCCCGCACTTGTGGAGGGCGGACTTGGCGGCGTTGATCTGGGACAGCACATCCTCACAGGGCACGTCCTCGTCTACCATGCGGTCAATGGCCTGCACCTGGCCGATGATCTTCTTCAGCCGCCGGTGCAGGTTGTCCGCATCCATACATTGTCTCATGCCGACACCTCCCGGATACCCAATGGGGTATGGGCATATTATCCGTCAGAGACCGCCGTTTGTCAAGCGTCCGCGCCGCAGAGAAACCGCAGGGCCTCCACATATCCCTGGAGCCCATGGCCCCGGATGGTGGCCGCGCAGGCGGCCCGGATGTAGGAGACACGGCGGAACTCCTCCCGGCTGTCCGGGTCGGAGACGTGGACCTCCACCGTGGGGATCCCCACCGCCTTCACGGCATCCAGCAGGGCCACACTGGTGTGGGTGTAGGCTGCCGGGTTGATGATGATGCCGTCCACATGGTCGAAGTATGCCTGCTGGATGGCGTCCACCAGGGCCCCCTCGTGGTTGGACTGGAAGAAGGAGACGGACGCGCCCAGCCGGTCCGCCTCCGCCCGGATCAGGGCCTTCAGGTCCTCATAGGTCTCATGGCCGTAGATCTCCGGCTGGCGGATTCCCAGCATGTTCATATTGGGGCCGTTAACTACCAGAATGTGCACAAAAATCCCTCCAGATGGCGGCGGCGGTGTCCTCCACCGTGCCGCTGTTGTCAATCTCCACGTCCCGGAATCGGGCGTACAGGGGCGCCCGCTCCCGCCACATGGCGGCCAGATCCGCCCCCTGGGACAGGGGCCGGCCCTCGGTGGGCAGCAGGCTGAGATCCCGTACCAGCTGATAGATGCGGCCGTTCTGATGGAGGGCCGCGTAGTTTTCCGCCGTCTTGATGATACCGCCGCCGGTGAGGAGGATGACGCCTGTGCGCTTCCCAGCCTCCTCCGCGGCGGCCCGCTCCCGGGCCCGGAAGCCGGACTCGCCTTCACGCTGGAAGATCTCCGGGATGGAACAGCCGGCGGTGGTTTCGATCATCTGGTCCAGATCCACGGCCTCCCGGCCGGTGAGGCGGGAGAGCGCCTCCCCCACCGTGGTCTTGCCACTGCCGGGCATGCCGATCAGGATGAGGTTGGTCATCTCCCGCCGGAGCTGAACCAAAATCCGCTCATTCTCACCGGCGGGAATGGACCTGTTGAAGAACCGCTCCTCTGCCGCCACCGCCTGGGCCACCAGCATGGGCAGTCCGTCAGAGCAGGGGATGCTCCGCGCCTCCGCCTGCAGCAGCAGGGCCGTGCGCCGGGGATTGTAGATGACGTCCAGCACCCCCTGACAGACGGGAAATACGGACAGGTCCACGGGAGACTGGCCGTTGCCGGGGTACATGCCCACCGGAGTGGCGTTCACCAGGATCTCCGCGTCAGCGTGGCGAGAGAGGTTGTCATAGTTGTCCGGACCGAAACGGGATACCACCACAACCTCCGCCGCGCCCCCCTGCCGGACGGCGGTCTGGGCCGTCAGAGACGCCCCGCCGCTGCCCAAAATCACGACTTTTTTCCCTGACAGGGAGATACCCGCCCGGCAGGCCATATAGAGGAACCCGTCGATGTCCGTATTATAGCCCACCAGCTTGCCGTCTGCGCACCGGACGATGGTGTTGACGCTGCCGATGGCCTCCGCCGCCGGGTCGATCTCATCGCACAGGGGCATCACGTCCCGCTTGTAGGGGATGGTGACGTTCAGGCCGCCGATGTCCTTCCGGTGAAGAAAGGGAGCCAGTCCATCCGGCTCCAGCTCGAGAAGGCGGTAGGCGCCGTTGCCCAGGGCGGCATGGATGGGGACGGACCAGCTGTGGCCCAGCTTCCGGCCCAGCAGGCCGTAAATCCGCTCATCCATGGCTCAGACTTCCGCGTAGTTGCCCAAGAACTGGAACTCGGCACAGCTGCGCTCCATCTCCTCCAGCATGGCCAGGACGCTGGGATCCTGGACGGAGGCGTCCAGCTCCAGGAAGAAAACAAACTCAAAGTCACTTCCCGCCACGG
>NZ_CAKVVF010000041.1:0-10521 GCF_934833455.1 Oscillibacter sp. KLE 1728 | reverse complement strand
CTCCAGCTTCGTCATGTTGATGTCCAGTGCCGCCAGCTTGGAGAGGATTTCATACAGGGCGCCGGGCCGGTTGTCAAAGGCGATAATCAGGCTGATCCGGTTGGCGCCGGCATAGATCACCGGATCCTTGGTGATGCAGATGAACCGGGTGTAGTTGTTGTCGCTGTCCTGGATGCTGTCGTTGAGGCAGGTCAGGCCGTACAACGCCGCGCAGGGGTGGGAGGAAATGGCGGCGGCGTGGCGGTCGCCCTTCTCCGCCACCATCTTGGCGGCCATGGCGGTGTTGTCGCAGGGGATGACACGGACGCCGTTGAGGCTGTTCAGGAACTTGCTGCACTGGCCGATGGCCTGCTCGTGGGAGTAGATCTCCGTGATGTCCTCCATCTTCACGCCGGGCAGCGTCAGCAACTCGTGCCGGATGCACAGCCGGGTGGACCGGACGATGGAGAGGTTGTGGTCCTGCAGCAGCTCGTACACCGCCCGGACGGAGCCGTTGGAACTGTTTTCAATGGGCAGCACGCCGAACTTGCAAAGGCCGGACTCCACGGCTGCCACTACGGCCTGGAAGGTCTTCACATACACGATGTTGCCCCGGGGCAGCAGCCGGTCACAGGCCACCTGGGAGTTGGCCCCCTCCACGCCCTGACAGGCCACCAGGCCCGTCTGGGGAAAGACCGAGGTACCGGCCTCCAGAGAGGCGCGGACTTGGGCGGCCACCTTGGTGGGGGCGGAGATCAGCTCTGCCTGCCGGGACCGGGCCAGCTCGAACAGGGTGGAGAACAGGTGGTAGGCATACCGCTCCCGCTCTCCGGATTTCTCCGTCACCTTGGCCAGGATGGCCCGCTCCCGCTCTTTGTTCAAAATGGGCAGATGGTGCGCATTCTTGTAGGCAGCCACCTCGTCGGACAGGTCCATGCGCTGCAGGAACAGGTCCAGCAGCTGCTCGTCCACTGCGTCGATCTTCTCGCGAATCTCAGAAAGTTCCATGATGTCCCTCCAATAATAAATCTAACAGCACGGCGGCAGTAACCGCCTCCACCACCGGGACCGCCCGGTGGGCAATGCAGGGGTCGTGCCGCCCGTGGATCACAAGCTCCGCATTCTCTCCGGCGGACAGGCTGACCGTCCGCTGGGGCTGGGCGATGGACGGTGTGGGCTTCATGGCCGTCCGCAGGACGATGGGCATTCCGCTGGTGATGCCCCCCAGAATGCCGCCCGCGTGGTTGGTCTCTGTCTGCACCCGGCCGTCCTCCATCACAAAGGGGTCGTTGTTTTCGGACCCCCGGGACCGGGCGGCGGCGAAGCCGTCCCCAAACTCCACGCCCTTCACGGCGGGAATGCCGAAGAGGGCGGCGGCCAGCCGGTTTTCCACGCCGCCGAACATGGGCTCCCCCAGTCCGGCGGGAAGGCCCGTGGCGGCACACTCAACGACGCCTCCCACAGAATCCAGATTTTTCCGGGCCTCCAGAATCAGCGCCTGCATCCGCTCCCCCGCCTGGTCGTCCAGCACCGGGAATGGCTTGGCAGCCACGGCGTCAAACAGCTCCTTCGTGGGCCGCAGGGGGAATAATGCATCCGCCACCGTCCCCACGGACTGGAGGTGGGCCCCTACGTATACGCCCCGGCGGGAGAGAATCTGCTTGGCGATGCCGCCGGCGATACACAGGGGCGCCGTCAGCCGGCCGGAGAAGTGGCCGCCGCCCCGCATGTCCGCCTGCCCGCCCCACTTGACAAATGCAGTGTAGTCTGCGTGGCCGGGCCGGGGCTTGTCCCGCAGGGCGTCATAGTCCGATGAGTGCTGGTCTCCATTTTCGATGACCGCGCACAGAGGGGCTCCACAGGTGACGCCGTTTTCCAGGCCGGAGAGGAACACCGGCGCGTCGGCCTCCCTCCGGGCGGTGGAAAGGTGGCTCTTCCCCGGCTTCCGCCGGGCCAGGAAGGCGTTCAGCTCCTCCAGGTCGATGGCCTCCCCGGCGGGCAGGCCATCCACCACCACGCCGATGGCCCTTCCATGGGATTGGCCGAAGACAGAGATTTTCAGGAGACTGCCGAATTCAGAGGACATGGATATCACCTCCCAGGTTCTTGTACACCTCCCAGAAATCCGGGTAGGACTTCTGCACGCATTGGGCCCCCAGCACCGTGACGGGGCCGGTACAGGCAGTGGCAGCGATGGCGGCCGCCATGGCGATCCGGTGGTCGTTGGCGCAGTCCACCATGCCGCCGGTGAGCGTCCCGCCGTGGACTGTCAGAAAGTCCGGCCCCTCCTCCGCCCGTCCGCCCAGGGCGGTCAGCAGGGCGGCGGTGGTGGAAAGCCGGTCGCTCTCCTTCATCCGCAGCCGGGCAGCGTTCACGAACCGGGTGGTACCGGAGCGGGCCGCCGCCATCACCGCCAGAGGCGGCAGCAGGTCGGGGCATCCGGAGACATCGATCTCCGTGTCCCCCGGCCGGGCCAGCCGCCAGTAAAGTTCGCTGACTGCCTTGTCCCCCTGCGCAGAGTCGGGATTCAGGCCCCGGATGTCCACACGGCTGTCCAGGAAATCGGCGGCGTACCAGAACCCCGCCTGGGACCAGTCCGCCTCCGCCGTGGCCTCAAAGGACTGGTAGGTCTGGCCGCCAGGGACGAAGAGCGTGTTTTCGTCCAGCCACCGGCTGGTGACACCGGCAGCGGCCTGAGCCTGCCGGGTCATCTCCAGGTAGTCCCGGCTCTCCAGGGGTGTGGTGGACACCAGGGTAGAGTCTCCCTCCAGCAGGGGCATGACGAACAGCAGCCCTGTGAAGAACTGGCTGGATACGTTGCCGGGCAGGCGGTATGTCCCCGGGTCCAGGGCCAGGGTACCGTATCCCCGACCGCCGTTTACGGTGAGGACGTTGTCCGCCAGCTTCCAGGCGATGCCCTTCTCCCGGAACAGGTCCTCGTAGGGCTTCAGCGGGCGCTCCATCAGCCGGCCGCGGCCGGTGAAGGACGCCTCTCCCTGTATCAGCAGGCCCACGGGGATCAGGAAGCGCAGGGTAGAGCCCGATTCCCCGCAGTCCAGCAGGGCATAGGGAGGTGCGATGACGATGCCGTTTCCCAGTCCGTGGACCCGGAGGGTGCCATCCGGCAGTTCCTCCATCCCGGCACACATGGCAGACAGGCACCGGCGGGTGGCCCGGATGTCCTGGGAGTCCGCCAGGCCGTGGATGATGCTGATCCCGCCGCTGAGAGCAGCGGCGATCAGCAATCGGTGGGCCTGGGACTTGCTGGAGGGCGGCGTCACGACACCGGAGAGTTTTTTCGGGGTGATTTGAAGGTCCATTTACGCCTCCAGTCCTGCCCGGATGATGGGTAGCAGGTCCGCCACCGGCACCTTCCGCAGCTCGCAATGGCCGATCTTCCGGGGGACCACCAGGGTAATATCCCCACCGGCGCGCTTCTTGTCGGAAAGGGCTGCCTCCGCTAGGGCTTCAGCAGAGTAGTCTGTCCCGGTGGGCAGGCCATTTTTAGAAAGGCAGGCGGTGATTCGCGCCGCCAGGGACTCCTCCGTCCAGCCCAGGGCCTCCGCAGCCCGGGCGATGACGGCCAGCCCCGCCGCCACGGCGTGGCCATGGGGGATAACATAGCCGCTGCACTTCTCGATGGCGTGGCCCACAGTATGGCCCAGGTTCAAAAGCTTCCGCTCCCCCTGCTCCTTCTCGTCCCGCTCCACCACGCCGGCCTTGTAGGCGACGCACCGGGCGATGACCTCGCCGGGGTCGGCGGTGAGGGTGCCGTCCTCAAACAGGGCGAACAGGGCTTCGTCAGAGAGCACGCCGGTCTTGACGGCCTCGGCGGCCCCGTCGGCAAACACGTCGGGGGGCAGGGTCTTCAGGCAGTCCGTGTCGCAGATCACGGCGGCAGGCTGGCAGAAGGCCCCGGCCAGGTTCTTCCCGGCGGTCAGGTCCACGGCGGTCTTACCCCCCACGGAGGAGTCCACCGCCGCCAGCAGGGTGGTGGGCAGCTGGACATACCGGATGCCCCGGAGGTACACGGCGGCAGCAAAGCCCGCCATGTCCCCAGTGACGCCGCCGCCCAGGGCGGCCACGCAGTCCGTGCGGGTCAGATGCTCCGACGCCAAGAACTCCAGCAGCTCTGTCAGGGTGGAGAGATTCTTGCGCCCCTCCCCGGAGGGGAAGATATGGGAGCAGACGGCAAAGCCCGCGTCCTCCAGAGCGGCGGTGACGGTGTCCAGGTACAGGGAGGCCACGGTGTCGTCGGCCAGAACGGCGATCCTCCGCTGTCCCAGCAGCGCGGCCAGATAGTCCCCGCACCGGCCAAGCAGGCCGCTGCCAATGCGCACATCATAGGGCGGCCGGACCCGGACGGGAATGGTTCGGATGGAGTCAAACATCGAAAAACTCCTTTTATAGAATCATGTCGCGCAGCGGCGCCGGAAATAGGTCAGTTGCCGCCGGCGGTGGCCTTCAGCTCCCGGCCCTCCTTCAGCAAATCGTGCAGCCGCTGAGTATCCTTGGCCCGCAAGGCGTTGCGGTAGTCCGTCAGGTGGCCGATCAGCTCTTCCAGCTCGGCGGTGAGGAAGTCCTCATCGTCCAGAAACAGCTCGGTCCACATGTCCTCATCCAGACGGGCCACCCGGGTCATATCCTGAAAGCTGCCGGCGGAAAAGCCTCGGCGCTTCTGGGCCTCCGGCGACTTCACATAGGCGCTGGAGACGATATGGGCCAGCTGGGAAGTAAAGGCGATGATGCGGTCGTGCTCCTCCGGCGTTGAGAAGGTGAGGCCCGCAAAGCCCAGGTCCAGAAAGAAGGCCTTCAGCGTCTCCAGCAGCCGCATGTCCGTCCGCTTGTCCGGCGTCAGGATCATAGATGCTCCCACGTACAGGTCCTCTGCGGAGGCGGTGAAGCCGCCCCGCTCCTTACCGGCCATGGGGTGGCCGCCGATGTAGGAGAAGCCGCGTTCCTCTGCGATGGGGGCGATGGCCGCCACCACGGTCCGCTTCACGCCGCACAGGTCTACCAGAATGGCGGACTTGGCGATCTGCGGCGCGTGCTGCCGGACCCACTCGATGGCGGCGCCGGGCCGGATCGCCACCAGGATCAGATCCGCCTGGGGCAGGTTCTCCTCCGTCAGGGGGGCGTCGATGGCGCCGCACATCCGGGCCATGGTCATGGTCTCCGCGTTCAGGTCTATGCCCCAGACGGTGTGGCTGGTGCGGTTCTTGATGCTCTTGGCCATGGACCCGCCGATGAGGCCCAGGCCGACGATGGCAACATTCATGTCTTACTCCTCCACCGTCTTCATAAAGTCATGGAGCTTCAGCAGCTTCTTCGCCAGGCCGTCGAACACCTCCGGCTTCAGGGACTGGGGGCCATCGCACAGGGCATGGGCCGGGTCGTTGTGGACCTCGATCAGCAATCCGTCGGCACCGGTGGCCACGGCGCCCATGGCCAGGGGATCTACCAGCCAGCTCTTGCCGGTGGCATGGCTGGGATCGATGATGATGGGCAGGTGGGTCAGCTTCCGCAGCACGGGGATGCAGGCCAGATCCAGGGTGTTGCGGGTGTAGCTCTCAAAGGTGCGGATACCTCGCTCGCAGAGGATCACATTCTCATTGCCGCCGGCCATGACGTACTCGGCGCTCATCAGCCACTCCTCGTAGGTGGCGGACATGCCCCGTTTGATCATGACGGGCTTGTCCTGATGGCCTACGGCCTTGAGTAGGTCGAAGTTCTGCATGTTCCGGGCGCCGATCTGGATCACGTCCACATCCTTGAAGAGGGGCAGCTGGCTCAGGTCCATCAGCTCCGTCACGATGGGGAGGCCGGTCTCCTGCCGGGCCACCTTCAGGTACTCCAAACCCGTGGCCCCCAGGCCCTGGAAGGAGTAGGGGGAGGTCCGGGGCTTGAAGGCGCCCCCCCGCAGCATGGTGGCGCCGCTGGCCTTCACCGCTTTGGCAATGGCCACCACCTGCTCCTCGCTCTCCACAGAGCAGGGGCCCGCCATCAGGGTCAGATTGCCGCCGCCGATCTGGGTGTTGCCCACCTGCACCACCGTGTCCTCCGGGTGGAACTTCCGGTTGGCATTCTTGTAGGGCTCCTGGACCCGTTTCACATCCTCCACGATGTCCAGGGCGGCAATCAGGTCGATGTCCAGCTGGCTGGTATCACCCACCAGTCCTAAGATGGTGTGGGCCTCGCCGATGCTGGTGTGGATGATGATCCCCTTTTCCTGGAGCCAGGCGATCAGGCTCTCCAGCTGGTCCCGGTTGGGGTTTTGTTTCAGAACGACGATCATACTGTATTCCTCCTAAAAATGATGGGGCTGGTACAAAAAAGACCCGCAGCCGGTTCGGCTGCGGGTCGTCATGCACTGATAGCCTTTTCCTGGCGTCAGACACGATCACACACATTTTCAGCCAAACCGAAATAAGCCTTACCATAAAAATAGGTAAAGCTAAAGTAACGGTATTCGGCAGAACGGGTGATGTTGGTCATGACTGGGTTCCTTTCCGAGTCCTTTGATAGTTTCAGGATAACACCAGAAAAAGCAAATGGAAATTGACAATGATTCCAAAGAATGCGCCGAAAGGGAAACCGCTGCTGTGCGCTTTTCCTAAAACAGGGTTCAGACAGCCGCTGCGGCGCTGGCAGGCAGGCAGCCGGCCATCAGCAGGGAGGTGGCCTTCAGGATGAACTGCACATCCTTGCGCATATCGGCCACGCCGGCCATGTACTGCCGGTGCAGCTCCTGAAGGGCGTCCGCCACGTCCTGACGGAACTTCTCCCGACGAAGGGCGCGGGTGGCCAGATACTCCTCCAGATAGGCCCGCAGGTCCGTCTCATACTGGTGGTGGCAGAGCATACTGTCGGGATAATTCTCGTTATGGGGATAGGTGAACGCATCCGCCAGATAGTGGGTCAGTTTGCCCAGGGTGTAATACTGCCAGATGGTCCAGCGCTGGCGGCGCTGGAGCCGGGAGATGCGGGAGTAGATGTAGTGCTGGGAGTTGGAGTAGTTATGCCCCCGGAACTTATAGGCCCGCAGGGAGCCCTTCAAATAGGTCAGGGGGTTGCAGTCCGGCTGAAAGGAGCCGAACAGGAAGGCGAGCTCGAATCGTCTGGCCTGAAATCCCTGGGTATTCTCCAGCAGGGTGGCGGCCAGCAGTTTGTGACTGCGTTTCTGCAAGATGCACCTCCATGGAAAAAATCAAGAACAACGCCAGTATAGCACGGCGAAGCGGCCGGGCGCAAGCAGAAAAAACAAAATTTCTATTAACTCGTCCGCGGAAAAGAGGATTGTGCGGAAGCGGAATGTGCGGTACAATAGACGGGAAAGGGAACCGGCGGCCGCGGCCCCCACGGCGGGCTGTACAAACCGCCGGAGACACCGCCCCGCAGAGGGGCGCGGCAAAGGAGAATGACGATGACAGAACTGACACCCATCCGCCGGGGACGCTGCGCGGGAGCGGGCAACTGGCAGACCCAGTATCAGGCCCTGCAGATGACCGCCCGGGAGGCGGCGGAGCTGATCCGGGACGGGGACACGGCGGCCTTCGCCGCCATGTCCAACTGGCCCTGGGAGCTGGACGGGGCGCTGGCGGAGCGCCTGCTGGAGACCGGCGGCCATATCGCCATCTACGGGCACTTCATCCCCGCCGGGACCCGGCTGCTGACGCCGGAGCTGGCCGGACAGGTGACTTATGACTCCAACTTTTACGGCGTGGAGCGGGGCCTGGAGCCCATGGGCAACGTCCATTACGCCCCCTCCAACCTGAGTCAGACGCCCGCGTGGCTCCTGGCCCGGCGCCCCCGGGTGGCGGCGCTGACCTGCTCGCTCCCGGATGAGAACGGGTGGATGAGCCGCTCCCTGTGGGGCACGGCCCTGAGCCGGAAGGTGCTGGAGCAGTGCGAGCTGGTGCTGGCGGAGGTGAACCCCCGAATGCCCAATATTCCCAGTGATGGGGAGGCCCACACCCGCATCCATGTATCAGAGGTGGACGGGATCATCGAATCCAGCCGTCCTCTGGTAGAGACGCCCATCGCAGCGGGAAACGAGACGGACAGCCGCATCGCGGGCTACATCGCGGATCTGGTGCCAGACGGCGCCTGCATCCAGCTGGGGCTGGGAGGGCTGGCCAATACTGTGGGCGAGTGTCTGGCCCATGCGGGAAAGCGGGATCTGGGCGTCCACACAGAGATCCTGAGCACCGGCGTCATGGAGCTGATGCGCCGGGGCGTGGTGAACAACAGCCGCAAACAGACCTGCCCGGGGCGGAGCGTATACGCCAACATGGTGGGCGGGCCGGAGCTGTGGGCCTTCGCCCATGAGAATCCCGCCTTCTGCCAGAAGGAGATCGACTGGGTGAACGATGCCCGGAACATCGCCCGGAACGACCATGTGGTCTCCATCAACAACGCCATGGAGATCGATCTCACGGGCCAGGTGAATGCCGAGAGTATCGGCCCCCGGCAGTACTCCGGCACCGGCGGACAGCTGGAGTGGGTGGTAGGCTCCCAGTGGTCCAAGGGCGGAAAGAGCATCCTGGCCCTCCGGTCCAGCTACCGGGACAAGGCGGGGGTCCTCCACTCCAAAATCGTGCCGCAGCTGGCCCCCGGCAGCGTGGTGACCACCCCCCGCACCTGCGTCCAGTATGTGGTGACGGAGTTCGGCGTGGCGGATCTGAAATACAAGAGCACCGTGGAGCGGGCCCGGGCGCTGATTGCCATCGCCCACCCGGACTTCCGCCGGGAGCTGGAGCGGCAAATGCCCCTCTGAGTCCCCCGGCCTCCTGCGGATGCTTGGATGACCTGGACAAGGTCCCGCTCTTTCCCGGCGGGGCCTTGTACTGTTTTGCCGAATTTTGCGGCGGCGGCAGAAAAAGGAGCCGGAAGGATTTGACATTCCCCGGCCGTCTCCGTAGAATAAAAAAGTTGAAAAGAATCCGCGCCCTTGTGTGAATACGGCGCAGAGTAACGCGGCGGGGGACCGCCGGGAGAGGCGGTTCACTTTGAAACTTCTAACGCAGATCGGCATCATCTTCGGCATCTGCTGGATCAGCACCTGTATTGAGCGGGTGCTGCCCTTCACCCTGCCTGCCAGCATCATCGGGATGCTGCTGCTTCTGGCGCTGCTGCTGGCACGCGTCATCAAGACAGAACACATCCGGGAGAAGTCGGACTATCTGCTGGGGAATCTCCCCTTCTTCTTCATCCCGGCCAGTGTCAGCATCATCAACTATGCAGATGTGTTACGGGAGAACCTGCTTGCCCTGGTGGTCGTCTGCGCGGTCTCGCTGATTGCCACCTTTGCCGCTACAGTGGGAGCGGTGCGGCTCACCTGCCGCCTGCTGGAGAGGGGGAAGCGGAGATGAGCGCGCTGTGGGAGTCCCCCTTTTTCGGGGTGACGCTGACGATCCTGGCTTACTGGGCAGGCTGCAAAATCCAGAAGCGGACCGGGCTTGTGATCTGCAACGGCCAGGTGCTGGCGGTGATGATGATTATCGCGGTGCTGGCGGTGTTTGACATTCCCTATGCAGCGTACAACGCCGGCGGCAGCCTCATCAACCTCTTTCTGGGGCCGGCCACGGTCTGCCTGGCAGTAACCATCTACGCCCAGATCGACCTGCTGAAAAAGAACCTGCTGCCCATCCTGGCGGGATGCGCGGCCGGGGCGGTGACTTCGGTCCTCAGCATCTGGGGCCTGTGCCGCCTGTTCGGCCTGGACCGGACACTGACCGTCTCCCTCCTGCCCAAGTCCGTCACCACACCCATCGCCACCGCCATTGCGGAGGGGCAGGGCGGCATTGTCTCCATCACCGTGGCGGCGGTGATCTTCACCGGCATCCTGGGCAACCTGTGCGCCCCCGCGCTGGCACGCCTCTTCCGGGTGAAGGATCCGGTGGCGGCAGGGCTGGCCATCGGCGCCTGCAGCCACGCCATGGGCACCGCCCGCGCCCTGGAGCTGGGGGAGACGGAGGGGGCCATGAGCGGCCTTGCCATCGGCCTCTGCGGCCTCGCCACCACTATTTTGGCGCTGTTCTTCGACGTGCTGGTGTAACAGATGAATCCAAGCGGGCCCCGGCCGATGGCCGGGGCCCTCTTGCGCACTCTTAACGTAGAACAGCAGGTCGCTGTATACCGGGAAAGGCCAGGACTTGGAGGCAGTCAGCGTCTCCAACTGGTCGGCGGCCTTCCGGGCCTCTGCCATGTCGGGGATCAGCACCTCATGGCAGTAGTTCATGGCCTTGATAGAGCCCACGGGGATAGCGGCCAGATCCGCCTCCAGCTTGGCGCAGTCCGCCTGCAGGGCGTCCGTCAGGGTGCCGATCTGCATGGCTGTGGAAGTCTCATACTGGTGGGGCACACCCATGGCGTCCTTGTGATAGGCCCGCTGGCACAGCTGGTCGGCGTAGTCGGACACCGCAGGCAGGATCTGGTGGCGGATCATGTCCGCCATAGTCTTGGCCTCAATGGTCAGGACCGTGGTGTAGTTCTCGATGTGGATCTCCGCCCGGGCCTCGATTTCCTCCTTGGTGTAGATGC
>NZ_CAKVVF010000040.1:10022-20438 GCF_934833455.1 Oscillibacter sp. KLE 1728 | reverse complement strand
GTAGATCTCGAACTGGGGGATCTGGGACTTGACGACCTTGATGAGCTCCCGGGTGTGGTCCATGCCGGGAACGGTGTCTTTCATGCCCACGATGTTGGGGTGCATCTTGGCCAAAGCCAGCACCGTCTCAGGCGGGATCGTGTAGCCGGTGTTGTCAGGGAAGTTGTAGATGTAGATATCGCCGTGAATCTGCTCGGCCAGGCGGTCATAGTATTGCAGCAGAGCGGAGGGGCCGAAGTGGAAGTAGTAGGGCGGCAGGATCATAACGGCGTCGGCTCCTGCGTCCAGGCAGAAGTTGGAAAAGCTGATGATCTCGTCCGCTACCATGTGGCTGGTGCCGATGATCAGCTTCACCCGGTGGTCGATCTTCTCGATGGCGAATTTGGCCATCTCCCGGCGCTGGTTCATGGGCATGGCGAAAAACTCGCTGCTGCTGCCCTCCACCAGGATGCCGTCTACGCCCTGGTCGATGAGATTGTCGAACAGACGCTCCTGGCTGGCCAGGTCCAGCGTGCCATCCTCGTTGAAGAGTGTGATGGCCGGCGTCAGATATGCTGCGTTCATAGAAAAGTCCTCCTTCATACGGCCCCGGGACCGCTGGCTCCAAACCCGCGGGGTGAGATTTTGAAAACGCACGGGCGGGGCGCGAAAAACAGGCTTTAGTATAACAAAACGGCGCTGAATGTCAAGAGAAGATCTGGTAAAATCCCGCCGGTTGGAAAACAGGGCGGCGGCGCATGCCCGCTTGTCAAACGAAGCGGCATCTGATATGATCGGCCTGGAGAAATCAATCGGCGGCGGAGAGCGCCGGCGTGGAAGGAGCACGATATGACACAGGGACAGCATCGGGCCACAGCCCGGGTTTTGGATATTCTGGAGAGCCTGTCCGGCTCAGAGGAGGGGTTGACGCTGACAGAATTGTCACAGGCCCTGGATGCCCCGAAGAGCAGCCTGTTTCCCATCGTACATACGCTGGAGGAGCGGCGCTACCTCCGGCAGGACGATGGGACGGGCCGGTATACTATGGGTCCCCGGGCGCTGGTGCTGGGAGCGGCCTTCTCGGCGGACCGGGGGCTGGCACCCATTACCCAGGTGATGAAGGAGGTGGCTTCCAAATGCCAGGAGACATGCCAGATGGGCATTCTGGACCAAGACAGGGTGCTGTATGTGGCGCGGGAGGATTCTCCCCAGCCCATCCGGCTGATTTCCTGGGTGGGGACCCGCCTGCCGGCCAACGCCACTGCCGTCGGTAAGGCTCTGCTCAGCGGCCTGACGAACGAGGAGGTGCGGGCGCTGTATGCCGGGGGCCTGCCCCGGCTGACAGAGCAGACCATCACGGATGTAGAGACCCTGCTGGCCCAGTTGGAGGCGGTCCGGCGCGGGGAACTGGCTATGGAGCGGGAGGAATCCACGGACCAGCTGGCCTGCTGGGCCGCGCCGCTGCGGCGGAAGGGAACGGTGTTCGCGGCTCTCAGCATCTCCGTACCGCTCTTCCGCTGCCGGGAAGAGAAGATCGAGCTGGTCCGCCGCAGTCTCCTGACTGCCCAGGCGGAGATCGAAAAGCTGGCCGAAACGCGAAACTTTGGCTTGTCTGAGAATTGACAAACTGGGAACGGCATGATATAATGCGACCGAAAATTCCAAAATAAGAACTGAGTTCGACATAAGGAACAGAAAAGGGCGCCGCGCTGACAAGAGTCTGTCTTGGTGTCCCTCTTGCACGGAGATCTGTGTGCGGTCCCAGAGCCGTCCGGCGGCTGGGACAGGATCCGTGGCCAGAGTCCCTGACAACGGGGCTTTTTTAAGATAAATCCCTTTGGTGTGACGGCCCGCATGATCGGCCGCTCATGCGGGGAATGCTCGCAAATGGCCAGGGGAGAGGCCCTCTGCCCCCCCAGCAAACAAATTGAGGAGGAAGAAAGACCATGATCATGCGATTCCTGAAAAAGATCCCCGCAGGTATGATGGTCGTCCCGATGCTGCTCGGCGCGATTATCAATACCTTCCTTCCGGAGGTCACCAACATCGGCTCCTTCACCACCGCCGTCTTCACCAGTGCCGGCGCCAACACCGCCATCGGTATCCAGCTGTTCTGCCTGGGCACCACGCTGCGGGTCCGGGACATGGGCGGCGTTGTCAAGCGGGGCGGTGTGCTGCTGATCTCCAAGTTCGTCATCGGCGCCGCCATCGGCATTGTGGTGGGCAAGGTGTTCGGCCCCACCGGTGTGCTGGGCCTGAGCTCTCTGGCCATCATCTCCGCCGTCACGAACTCCAACGGCTCCATCTATCTGGCCCTGATGAACTCCTACGGTGACACCGTGGACCAGGCGGCCATGCCTCTGCTGGCCATCAACGACGGCCCCATGCTGACCATGATCGCTATGGGCATCGGCGGCCTGGCCGATATCCCCTTCATGGCCCTTGTGGCTGCTATCGGCCCCATCCTGGTGGGTATGATCCTGGGCAACATCGACAAGGACCTGTCTGACTTCCTGGCCCCCGCCGGCACCATCCTGCTGCCCTTTGTGGGCTTCTGCCTGGGCGCTGGCATGAACCTGACCAACATCGCCAAGGGCGGCGCGCAGGGCATTCTGCTGGGCCTTGTCACCTGCCTCATCGGCGGCGCCTTCATTGTGCTGTGCGACCGCTTCATCAGCCGCCGTCCCGGCTATGCCGGCTGGGCTGTGGCAACCACCGCAGGCAACGCTGTGGCAGTGCCCGCCGTTATCGCCGAGGCGGATCCCTCTTGGGCGCAGTGGGCGGATGTGGCCACCTCTCAGGTGGCGGCGTCTGCCATCCTGACCGCCATTCTGGTCCCCATCATTACCTCTTGGTGGGCCAAGAAGTTCGGCTGCCCCAAGTTCCCGAAAGACGAGGCACAGAAAGCCCTGTTTGAGAAGCACTGATCCCCATTACACATATTCGTTGAGGAACGAAAGGAGTATTACATTATGTTGAACGGCATGATCGTTGAGCCCGTGGACAACGTGGTGGTCGCCATCGAGCCCGTGAAGAAGGGCGAGACCGTCACCTACATGTGCGCGGGCGAGGAGAAGCGCCTGACTGCGGCGGAGGACATCACCATCTATCACAAGCTGGCTGCCTGCGACATCGCCAAAGGCCAGCCCATCGTCAAGTACGGCGAGCACATCGGCCTGGCGGCCCGGGACATCAAGGCCGGCGAGCACGTGCACTGCCACAACCTGGAAGAGCACCGGGAAAACCTGGACAGCAAGGGCTGAGAAGGAGGATACGAGTATGAATTTCTACGGTTACAAGCGTCCGGACGGCCGCGTGGGCGTCCGCAACAAGGTCCTGATCCTGCCTGCCAGTGTCTGCGCCTCTGATACCACCCGTATCATCTCCCAGCAGGTGGTGGGCTCCGTCACCTTCAACAACCAGTTGGGCTGCTCCCAGGTGGCTCCCGACCAGCAGTTCACCATGGACGTTATGGCCGGCTATGCCGCCAACCCCAATGTCTACGGCACCGTGGTGGTGTCCCTGGGCTGCGAGAACTGCCAGATGGACCTGGTGGTGAAGGCCATCCAGGAGCGCACCAACAAGCCCCTGAAGCAGGTCATCATCCAGGAGGCCGGCGGCACCCTGAAGGCCATCGACATGGCCGTCCGCTACGCCAAGGAGATGGTGGAGGAGGCCTCCCTGCTGCAGAAGGAGGAGTTCCCCATGTCCGAGCTGATTATCGGCACGGAGTGCGGCGGCTCTGACCCCACCAGCGGCCTGGCGGCCAACCCCCTGATCGGCCAGCTCAGCGACCTGATTGTCAAGGAGGGCGGCACCTCCATCCTGTCTGAGACCACTGAGTTCATCGGCGCCGAGCACCTGCTGGCCCGCCGCGCCATCAACAAGGAGGTTCACGACCGCATCTTTGAGATCGTCCACCGCTATGAGGACTCCCTGCGCCTGGTGGGCGAGGAAGTCCGTGAGGGCAACCCCTCTCCCGGCAACAAGGCCGGCGGCCTGACCTGCCTGGAGGAGAAGTCCCTGGGCTGCATCCACAAGGGCGGCCATAGCCCTGTCATGGCGGTCTATGACTACGCCAAGCAGGTGGAGGCCAAGCAGGGCCTGGTCATCATGGATACCCCGGGCAACGACCCCTCCTCTGTGGCGGCCATGGTGGCCGGCGGCGCCCAGATTGTGGTGTTCTCCACCGGCCGCGGCACCCCCACCGGCAATCCCCTGGCCCCCGTCATCAAGATCACCGGCAACAAGCTGACCTACGCCAATATGATTGACAACATCGATGTGGATGCCTCTCCCCTGATCTACGGTACCAAGACCATCGAGGAGCTGGGGCAGGAGCTGTTGAAGCTCACGCAGGAAGTGGCCTGCGGCAAGCAGACCAAGGCCGAGTCTCTGGGTTATACCGAGATGGCCATCGCTCGCGTGTGCAACTTCGTGTAAGCTCTGCTGGACGTCGCGCATAGAAGTAAAGAGAATCCATCATGCAGCCGCGGCGGTACGATATGCAAATCCCCCCTTATCGTGCCGCCGCGGCTTTTCACAAGCACCCACCCATCTGCCGGGCGGGATCGCCGCAGGGAAATGCGGCGCATTTTATAACAGGAGATGAGTATCCCGATGAAAAAGAAATTTGCCGTCATGGACGGCAATACGGCCGCGGCCCATGTGGCATACGCGTTCACAGAGGTCGCGGCGATCTATCCCATCACCCCGTCCTCTCCCATGGCGGAGAAGGTGGACGAGTGGTCCGCCAAGGGGCGGAAGAACCTGTTCGGCTCCACGGTGGACGTCATCCAGATGCAGTCTGAGGCCGGCGCCGCGGGCACCTGCCACGGCTCCCTGCAGGCCGGCGCCCTGACCACCACCTTTACATCCTCCCAGGGTTTGATGCTGATGATCCCAGCCATGTACGCCATGGGCGGCCAATTCCTGCCCAGCGTCATGCACATCGCCTCCCGCGTGGTGACCAGCAACCACCACTCTATCTTCGGCGATCACACCGACTTCATGACCTGCCGCACCACCGGCTACGCCATGCTGATGTCCTCCTGCCCCCAGGAGGCCATGGACCTGGGCGCGGTGGCCCACCTGTCCGCCATCAGCGGCAAGTACGCCTTCATGCACTGCTTCGACGGCTTCCGCACCTCTCATGAGATGCAGCGGATCGAGGCGTTGGACTATGAGGACCTACGTCCTCTGGTAGACCAGGAGGCCCTGCAGGAGTTCCGCCGCCACGCCCTGAACCCGGAGCACCCCACCAACCGGGGCAACAACGTGAACCCCGACGTGTACTTCCAGTGCAAGGAGGGCGCCAACGTCAAGGCCGCCTCCATCCCTGACACGGTCCAGCATTACATGGACGAGATTAACAAGCTCACCGGTCGGGACTACAAGCTGTTCAACTACTACGGCGCGCCTGACGCGGAGGAGGTCATCGTGGTGATGTGCTCCGCCAGCGAGGCCGTGAAGGAAACCGTGGACTACCTGAACGCCAAGGGCCGCAAGGTGGGCATGGTGCAGATCCACCTGTACCGGCCCTTCTCCGTGAAGCACTTCGCAGCGGCCATCCCCGCCACGGTGAAGAAGATCGCCGTGTTGGACCGGTCCAAGGAGACCGGCTCCGTGGGCGAGCCCGTGTATCTGGACGTGGTCACCGCCCTGAATCAGGCGGGCCGCGGCGACATCCGTGTGGTGGGCGGCCGGTACGGTCTCAGCTCCAAGGACACCACCCCGGGCCAGTTCATCGCCGTGTATGACAATCTGAAGCTGGAGAATCCCAAGAACAGCTTCACCATCGGCATCAACGACGACGTGACTCACACCTCTCTGGACTACAAGGAGGTGGAGCTGCCTCATCCCGGCGAGGTTTCCTGCAAGATCTGGGGCCTGGGCGGCGACGGCACGGTGGGCGCCAACAAGAACGCCATCTCCACCATCGGCCTGGTGGCCAACAAGTACGCACAGGCGTATTTCTCCTATGACTCCATGAAGTCCGGCGGCCTGACCCAGAGCCATCTGCGCTTCGGTGACGAGCCTATCCGCTCCACCTATCTGGTGTCCTCCGCGGACTTTGTGGCGGTCCATGCCCCCACCTATGTCAACAAGTACGACACCACCGAGGATCTGAAGGACGGCGGCATCTTCCTGCTGAACTGCCCCTGGAGCGCGGAGGAGCTGGAGACCCGCCTGCCCGGCAAGATGAAGCGGGACCTGGCCCGGAAGCACGCCAACTTCTACATCATCGACGCCGCCAAGCTGGCGGTGCAGGTGGGCCTTGGCGAGAAGCGGACCAACAACATCCTTCAGGCTGCCTTCTTTGCCCTGACCAAGGTCATCCCCCTGGATATGGCCGTGGAGGACATGAAGAAGAACAACTACAACTCCTATTTCAAGAAGGCCGGCCAGAAGATTGTGGATCTGAACGACAAGGCCGTGGATCTGGGCATCAGCGCCGCTGTGAAGGTGGAGATGCCCGCCTCCTGGGCGGACGCGCCTGACACTCCCATGGCCGAGCCCAAGAACGCCTCTGCCTTTGTCCGTGACATCGTGCTGCCCATGGACCGGCAGCAGGGCGACAAGCTGCCTGTGTCTGTGTTCCAGAAGCACGGCGTGCTGGACGGTACCTGGGAAAACGGGACCTCCGCTTTCTCCAAGCGGGGCGTGGCAACCAAGGTGCCCAAGTGGAACGCGGAGAGCTGCATCCAGTGCAACCGCTGCGCCATGTGCTGCCCCCACGCCGCCATCCGGCCCGTGCTGCTGGCCGAGGAGGAGAAGGCCCAGGTGCCCGCGTCCTTTGAGACCGTGCCCGCCAAGGGCCTGGGCAAGGACGCCCCCAGCTACTTCTTCCGGATGCAGGTCTCTCCCTATGACTGCCTGGGCTGCGGCGTGTGCCTGACCGCCTGCCCGGCCAATCAGAGCGACAAGACGGCGGACGCCCTGGTGATGACCCCCTTCGAGGAGATGAAGTCCGAACAGGCGAACTTCGACGAGGTCGCCATGAACGACAAGTACCTGAAGAAGGATGTGATCAACAGCAAGACCGTCAAGAACATGCAGTTCGCCAAGCCGTACTTCCAGTTCTCCGCCGCCTGCGCCGGCTGCGCCGAGACCACCTACATCAAGCTGCTGAGCCAGATGGTGGGCGACCGGATGTACGCGGGCAACGCCGCAGGCTGCTCCTCCGCCATCTCCGGCGGTGCGCCCATCCTGCCCTACTGCAAGGACAGCCAGGGCCGCGGCCCCGCCTGGGAGCACTCCCTGTTTGAGGACAACGCCGAGTTCGCCTACGGCTTCTTCCACGCTCAGGATGCCATCCGCAAGGAGCTGCTGATCCGGCTGGAGAGCATGAAGGACGCCGGCATCGCCCCTGCGGAGATCGAGGACTACATCAACAACTGGAACGACGGAGAGAAGTCCCGCGCCGTGTCCGACGCCCTGATCGCCGCCCTGGAGAAGTGCGAGCAGACCGAAGATGTGTCCTATATCCTGGAGAACCGTGAGTATCTCTCCAAGAAGTCCATCTGGGCCATCGGCGGCGACGGCTGGGCCTACGACATCGGCTTCGGCGGCATCGATCACGTCATGGCCCAGAGCCGGGATGTGAACCTGCTGGTGCTGGACACCGAGGTGTACTCCAACACCGGCGGCCAGTCCTCCAAGTCCACCCCCACCTCCGCCGTGGCCAAGTTCGCCGCCGGCGGCAAGCAGGTGGCCAAGAAGGACCTGGGCGCCATCCTGATGACCTACGGCTATGTGTATGTGGCCCAGGTGGCCATGGGTTATGACCAGGCCCAGACCCTGAAGGCCCTGCGGGAGGCGGAGTCCTATCCCGGCCCCGCCATCGTCATCTGCTACTGCCCCTGCCTGGAGCAGCATATCAAAGCCGGCATGAGCTGTACCCAGGACGAGATGAAGAAGGCGGTGGAGTGCGGCTACTGGCACCTGTACCGGTATGATCCCCGGCGCATCGCCGAGGGCAAGAACCCCTTCCAGCTGGACTCTCCCGCGCCCGATACTGACAAGCTCATGGACTTCCTCATGGGCGAGAACCGCTTCGCCTCTCTGAAGAACAACTTCCCCGAGCGGGCGGACGCCCTGTACCAGAAGGAGATCGCCGACGTCAAGGCCCGGTACCAGAAGTACCGCAAGATGGCGGAGGACTGATTTCCGAAGGAACAGATCAAATACAGATGCCCCGGCGCCGGTTACGGCGCCGGGGCGTTTTCTCTGCGCTGCGGGCATTCCTGCCCGCGGCGCTTTTTGTGGTGAGCGGAGGGAGAGATGCATATAACCTGGAAGAGAGGAAGGCGGGAAAAGAAATTTCCGCCGCGTTGCACGCCGCCGTGCGCGCCGGCCGGGAAATAAAGGATATGGTTGACGGCTCCGGCTATGCATAGCGGAGCCGCCGGAAAGGCACGATAGCGGTTGAAGCCAAGCGAATTTCAGAGCAGGGAGGACACGAACGTGAAGAGATGGCACAAGGCCTTGATCCTGTCGCTGATGGGCGGGGATCTCTACTGCATGGTGGAGCTGATCTGGCGGGGGCACACCCACTGGAGCATGTTTCTGCTGGCGGCGATGCTGAGTCTGCCGCTAGATTTGGCCAACGAGCACATGGCCTGGGAGCGGCCCCTGTGGCTCCAGGCGCTGATCGGGGGCAGCGTCATTACCTTGGCGGAGCTGGGAGCCGGGCTGATCCTGAACGTCTGGCTGAAGCTGGACATCTGGGACTACTCCCGCCTGCCGGGCAACCTGTGGGGGCAGGTGTGCCTGAAGTACGCCCTGCTGTGGGTGGTGCTGGCGGGGACCGCCATCGTGCTGTTCGACTGGATGCGGCACTGGCTGTTTCAAGAGGAGCGGCCCCACTACCGCTGGATCTGAGAGGAGGGATGCAGGATCGGAACGGAGGTGCTCTGCGCGCTGATCGCCGGGGCGGCTACCGTACTGGCGGCTGGGGCGGAATACCGCTCCCGGAAGAGTGCCAGGCGGGCAGATGCCCGGGCGGCGCGCCGGGCTACGGAGAGCAGGCTGGCTATGGATCTGATGTACGCCACCTGTTCGTTGTCCCTGACCACGGCCAAAAAGTTGGCGGGTCAACATACCAACGGCGACGTGGAGGAGGCCATGCGTGCAGCGGAGACGGCCCGCACGGCGTATATCGGCTTCGTCCGCAGCGAGGCGGCCCACAGCGTCAGTAAAATTTGAGCCGGGCAGGACCCGGAGAGAGGATGGTACATAAGATGAAAACCCTGGAGGAAGTGCTGTACGATTACACCAGAGGAGAGAAGACTCTGGAGGAGGCCAACAAGGCCCTGAAGGAACTGGGGTGCGGGCTCACCCTGGACCCCACCCGCAATCTCTTCTCCGCCCGGGAGCTGCTGGAGACCCGGGCGGGAGAGACGCCGGACGAGGCCAACGGCTGGGGCATTCTGGACCACGGTGTGGGCAGCCTGGAAAAGGTCCATGTGGTGAACGGCCGCACGGTGGACGTGGACATGGGCCAGGAGACCGCCTATGTCTATATGGCCGGAAAGCGATACCGCCTGCGGGGCGATGTGCTGACGGAGGAGGACTGAGATGGAGCTGCTGACACAGCGCCTGGCCAGCCTGCTGACGGTGAAGAGTCTGGTGACGGTGATTCTGACGGCGGTATTTGCTGCCATGGCCGGAACGGGCCGGGTGACCGCGGAGCAGTTCTTGACCGTGTTCACCGTGGTGATCGCTTTTTACTTTGGCACGCAGGCGGAAAAGCGGGCCAGGGAATGAGCGTGGGGACATACAGCCTTGCCCGGGAGGGGGACAAGCTGCTGTCCCCCCACTTCCGGGTGCGGGAGTTCGCCTGCCGGGACGGGGCAGACCTGGTGAAGATCGACACGGATCTGGTGGAGCTGCTGGAGCGGATCCGCACTGCCGCCTGCGGGGCGGTGACCGTCAACAGCGGGTACCGCACCGCTTCTTACAATCAGAAGGTGGGCGGCGCCAGAGCCAGCCAGCACCTGCTGGGCAGGGCGGCGGATATTCAGGTGAGCGGTGCCTCGCCCCTGCTGGTGGGGCAGATAGCGGAATACTATCTGGGCGGACACGGTGGGATCGGCGTCTATCAGACCTTCACCCATGTGGACACCCGGACCGCACGAGCCAGATGGGACCAGCGGAGCGGACGGGAGGTGGCCGTCTCCGGCTGGCCCGGCTGGCGGCCCAAGGAGGAAACAGTCATGGACAACATCCCCAGCGCGTATGCGGAGGAAGCAGTGGCCTGGGCCGTGGAAAACGGCCTTTTGCAGGGCAGCGAGGCGGGGAACCTGATGCTCTCCCAGCCCGTCACCCGGCAGCAGCTGGCAGCGGTGTTGTACCGCTTTGCAAAGCTGGAGGGGCAGACCTGATACATTATTAAAATGTAGAGTTTCCAGAATGCGGCGGCGTTTCCGGGCTTTT
>NZ_CAKVVF010000040.1:0-10012 GCF_934833455.1 Oscillibacter sp. KLE 1728 | reverse complement strand
TTTCCCCTTTTTTCAAATGGGGGGGGGCAACACATAAAAAAAATAAAAAATTATTTTTCCCCTCCGGGGGGGGGTTTTCGGGGGTTTTCCCGGCACCCCCGCCGCATGATTCCGCAGATTTCACAAATGCTAGAGCCGGGGTGATTGTATGCGGCAGGCACAAGCTCCGCAGAAGAAGTCCCCCAGCCGAACGCCCGCCCTGCGGATCGAGCCGGAAAAGCGGCTCTGTCCGGCCTTTGACCCGGTCAGCATCGCCACCTTCCCGGTGGCGGAGCCGGAAGAGATGGGCTATCGGGTGCTGGACAACTTCTGTGAGGAGCATATCCAGTAAACGGAGGAGCCGTGTCCGGGCGCTGCCTGGATGCGGCTCTTCTGTCAGGAAGTTCTGTTTGTCATGGGCGCGGAATCATGGTACAATGGCTGTAAGGACAGCCGCTGGATTTCACGGCACGGCGGCCGCGTGACATCTCAATGAACAAGACGGGGAGTGGACCCATTGAAACGATGCTTCATTTTTGCCGCAGGCACCTATTACGGCCTGCGGGAGCGGCCCCAGACAGGGGACCTGGTGCTGGCGGCGGATGCCGGGTATCTGGCCTGCCGCCAGGCGGGGATCACCCCGGATCTGCTGCTGGGAGACTTTGACTCCATGGATCAGCCTGCGGACTTTGACCATGTCCGCCGGGTGCCGGTGGAGAAGGATGACACGGACACCATGCTGGCTGTGAAGACGGGGCTGGAGCAGGGCTGCGGCGAGTTTTACATTTACGGCGGCACCGGCGGCAGGCGGCTGGACCACACCCTGGCCAATCTGCAGACACTGCTGTATCTGCGCCGCCATGGGGCCAGGGGATACCTCTATGACAATGATTTTGTGTGGACGGCTGTGGAGAATGAGACCATCACTGTGGAGCAGACGGTGGAGTGGGGCCTGCTCTCCGTCTTCTGCCTGGGTGCACCGGCCTCCGGCATTGACGAGAAGGGTGTGCAGTATCCCCTCTCCCACGCCTCCCTCTCGGCGGAGTTCCCCCTGGGCGTCAGCAACCACATCATCGAGCCCAAGGCCCGGATCACCGTCCGGAAGGGCGCCCTGATCGTGGGGTGGGAGCTGCCGTCTGGTGGCGTTGTTTCCGAGATAAAATAGCGTGCCGGACAAAGTTCAGTTGCGGCGGCAAGAAAGTTATTGTATAATAGAGACAGCGGAAAGGTCGACCTTTCCGAAAGAACACCGATGACCGTGGGACCAGGGTTGGGCACGGCAGTCAAGGAGGAACTTGCCATGGCAAAATTTACCGTGAACGGCCGGGCCGTGACAGTGGAAAACAACCAGAAGCTGCTCCGCTACCTGCGGGATACCCTGCATCTCACCAGTGTAAAGGACGGGTGCAGCGAGGGCGCCTGCGGCACCTGCACAGTGCTGATCGACGGTAAGCCCACCAAGGCATGCATCCCCCAGACCGATAAGCTGGAGGGCAAGTCCATCGTCACGGTGGAGGGTCTGACCGATTTTGAAAAGCAGGTCTATACCTACGCCTTCGGCATGGCGGGGGCGGTTCAGTGCGGCTTCTGCATCCCCGGTATGGTGATGAGCGCCAAGGGATTGCTGGATATGAATCCCAATCCCACCCGGGAGGAGGCGGCCTACGCCATCCGAAACAATATCTGCCGCTGCACCGGCTATGTGAAGATCATTGATGCGATTCTGCTGGCCGCCGAGCTGTTCCGCAAGGGCGAGGTGCCGCCGGCTCCCGCTGATTGGTCCCTGGGGCAGCGGGTGCCCCGGGTGGACGTGGAGGAGAAGGTCACCGGCACCGGCATCTATCCCGACGACATCTATCTGGACGGCATGATCTACGGCAGCGCCGTCCGGTCCCAATACCCCCGGGCCCGGGTGCTGGCCATCCACACGGAGGAGGCCAGGGCCCTGCCCGGCGTGGTGGGGGTCTTTACGGCGGAGGACATCCCCGGGCAGAACAAGGTGGGCCATTTGGTGAAAGACTGGGACACCATGATCGCCGTGGGGGATATCACCCATTACTTGGGTGACGCCATCTGCCTGGTGGCGGCGGAGACACCGGAGATCCTGGCCCAGGCCAAGGCCCTGGTGAAAGTGGACTATGAGGAGCTGCCCATGGTCCGCAGTCCCCGGGAGGCCATGCTGCCAGACGC
Organism: Oscillibacter sp. KLE 1728; assembly: GCF_934833455.1. Classification (NCBI taxonomy): domain Bacteria; kingdom Bacillati; phylum Bacillota; class Clostridia; order Eubacteriales; family Oscillospiraceae; genus Oscillibacter; species Oscillibacter sp. KLE 1728. The sequence continues at coordinate 7,843 of NZ_CAKVVF010000040.1, read as the reverse complement.
TCCCCTGGTCCACCGGACTGGGAACCTGCTGACCCACAAGCACATCCAGCGGGGCAACCCGGCAGAGGCCATCGCCAAATCGAAGCATGTGCTGACCCAGCACTTCTCCACACCCTGGACGGAGCACGCCTTCCTGGAGCCGGAGTGCGCCGTGGCCTATCCCGACGGGGACGGGGTCATGATCCTCTCCACAGACCAGGGCGCCTACGACACCCAGCACGAGACCATGGGGATGCTGGGATTGCCGGCGGAAAAAGTGAAGGTCCGCAACTGCCTGGTGGGCGGCGGCTTCGGCGGCAAGGAGGACGTGACGGTCCAGCACCACGCCGCCCTGATCGCGTACCTGACCAAGCGCCCGGTGAAGGTGAAGCTCACCCGGGCGGAGAGCATTCTGATCCACCCCAAGCGTCACCCCATGGAGATGGAGTTCTCCATCGGCTGCGACGAGAACGGCATCATCCAGGGCGTGGCCGCCGAGGTCATCGCCGACACCGGGGCCTACGCCTCTCTGGGCGGGCCGGTGTTGGAGCGGGCCTGCACCCACGCCGCCGGTCCCTACAACTACCAGAATTTTGAGATCGACGGCTGGGCCTATTATACCAACAACCCTCCCGCCGGGGCCTTCCGGGGCTTCGGTGTCACCCAGACCTGCTTCTGCATCGAGAGCCTCTTAAACCAGATGGCGGACATCGTGGGCATTACCCCCTGGGAGATCCGCTACCGCAACGCCATTCGCCCGGGACAGGAGCTGCCCAACGGCCAGATCGTAGACAACTCCACCGGCCTGGTGGAGACGCTGGAGGCGGTGAAGCCCTATGTGGAGAATAACCAGTACGTGGGCCTGGCTTGCGCCATGAAGAACGCCGGCGTGGGCGTGGGCATCCCGGACACCGGCCGGTGCCGCCTGGTGGTGGAGGACGGCAGGCTCCACATCTTTGCCGGTGCCTCCTGCATCGGCCAGGGCCTGGGCACGGTGCTGACACAGATGGTCTACGAGCAGACGGACATTCCCCGGGACAGGATCGTCTACGAGCGGTCCAACACCTACTGCGCGCCGGACTCCGGCACCACCTCCGGCTCCCGCCAGACGCTGTTCACCGGCGAGGCGGTCCGCCTGGCCTGCCAGGATCTGAAGGAGGCTATGGGGGCCTCCGGCGGCCTGGACGCCCTGAACGGTCAGGAGTTCTATGGCGAATACCTGGGCAAGACGGACCCCCTGGGGGCCCCGGTGCCCAACCCCGTCAGCCACGTGGCCTACGGCTACGCCACCCAGGTGTGCATCCTGGACGACGAGGGGAAAATCCGCCAGATGGTGGCTGCCCACGATGTGGGCAAGGCCGTGAATCCCCTGTCCATCGAGGGGCAGATCGAGGGCGGCGTGGTGATGAGCATGGGCTTTGCCCTGACGGAGCGGTATCCCCTCACGGACTGCAGGCCCACCGCCAAATACGGCACGCTGGGCCTGTTCCGGGCCAACCAGATCCCGGAGATCACCCCCATCATCGTGGAAAAAGCGGGACTGAACGTGGCCTGCGGCGCCATCGGCATCGGCGAGATCACCTCCATCCCCACAGCCCCAGCCATTGCGGACGCCTACTACCGCTACGACGGCAAGTTCCGTACCAGTCTGCCCCTGGAGGGCACGCCTTACAGCCGTAAATAACAAGCGCCGCGGCGGTACTTCCGCCGCGGCCTGTCCGAATCTGCGTTACCCCCGCTCCCGCACTGTCACATGGACGGTGTCTCCGGGCTGCTTCCCGATTTGGGCCCGGATGTCCTTGCGCATCCCCAGGATGTGGCCGGGAGTGCCCATCCGCACCAGGCTCCCCGCGTAGGGGACGCCGTCAAAGGTGGCAGCCACCTTGACTCGGCCCTTACCGAATAGCGCCTGTACGTCATGGGGGAATTCTACATAGGCTCCGTCGATGTCCGGAACTTTCCGGATCACCGCATCGAATTCATAGACGGTTGGATTCATACCTGCTCCTCCGCTTTCAATTCCTCCAGGGCTTGGGCGGTATCCACGTCGCGGAGCTCCTCCGCCGGGACGTCCAGAAGGAGGAGATCCGCCTCGTGCCGCCGGATAACGGTGTTGCCGCCGTGGTCCTCCCGCAGCTCCAGCAGCTCCGGAAAGAACCGGGCAGGGAAGAGGCAGGGATTGCCCCGCACGCCGCCGTGGCCCAGAGCCACGATCTTCTCCGGCCGGGTGCGCCAGCGGTCCACCAGCTCTGCCACGCTCTCACGCCGCAGCAGCGGCTGGTCACTGACCTGGAACAGCACCCCGTCACAGTCCCGCAGAGCCGTCAGGCCCAGTTCGATGGTGTGGCTGATGCCGTAATCCGGGTGGGGATTGTGGATGGCGGCGAAGTGGAACTCCCCGGCCAGCCGCATGACCTCCGGGTATTGAGTCACCACCACGACTTTGTCAAACTTCTCGGCCGGGACGGCTTCCAGCGCCCGGAGGATGAGACTCCTGCCCCGCAGCTGGGCGGCCAGCTTATTTTCCCCAAACCGCCGGGCGTTGCCGGCGGCCATGACCACACAACCGATTTTCGGCTTGTTTTCCACATCCATCACCTCATTTTATCAGTAGTATATCCGCTTTCGCCGTGTCCAGTCAATGGGCGGCGGAACTTTGATGAAAAAAGGAGGCTTGCCTGATGAGCAAAAGCGTCGGCAAAAGCGTCACCCGTGTGGACGCCTATGAAAAAGCCACGGGCCGCGCCAAGTATGTGGCGGACCTGTGCGATCAAAGCGCCCTGGTGGCCAGGATCCTGCACGCCACCATCGCCCACGGCTACGTGAAGTCCATCGACACTACGGAGGCTGAGGCCGTTCCCGGTGTGGTGAAGGTCCTGACTTGCTTCAACGTGCCCGATTACCGCTTCCCCACAGCGGGACACCCCTGGTCCACAGATCCCGCCCACCAGGACGTGGCGGACCGGCTGCTGCTGAACCGTCACGTGCGGTATTACGGCGACGACATCGCCGCCGTCATCGCGGAGAACGAGATAGCTGCCGCTCAGGCCGTCCGGGCGCTGAAGGTGGAGTATGAGGAGCTGCCCTTCGTTCTGGACGTGCAGAAGGCCATGGAGCCGGATGCCCCACAGATCCACGAGGACTGCCCCGGCAATGTTCTGAAGCACACAGATATCCGCAGAGGCGACTATCAGACCGCCATCCAGGAGCCGGGCCTGATCCGGGTGGAGGGCTGGTACGACACCCCCACTGTCCAGCACTGCCACATTGAAAACCACGGCTGCTTCGCCTATGAGGAGGCGGGCCGGGTGGTGGTGGTCACCTCCACCCAGATCCCCCACATCATCCGCCGGGTGGTGGGGCAGGCACTGGGTCTGCCCTGGGGCAAGGTGCGGATCATCAAGCCCTACATCGGCGGCGGCTTTGGCAACAAGCAGGACGCTCTGTACGAGCCTTTGTGCGCCTGGCTCTCCACCCAGGTGGGGGGACGGCTGGTGCATCTGGAGTGCAGCCGGGAGGAGACCTTTGTCTCTAACCGGGTCCGCCACGCCATCCGCACCCACATCATCTCCTACGTCCGGCCGGACGGCACCCTGGTGGCCCGGAAGTTTGAGGCCTGGTCCAACCAGGGGGCCTACGCCTCCCACGGCCACAGCATCGTGGCCAAGGGCATGGGCGCCTTCCCCCAGCTCTACCCCTGCGACAATTTGGAGTGCGACTGCTGGACGGTCTACACCAACCGCCCCGCCGCCGGCGCCATGCGTGGTTATGGGATCCCCCAGGCCATGTGGGCCGGGGAGTGCCACATCGACGATATCTGTCAGGCTATCGGGATGGAGCCTATGGAATTCCGCCGGAAGAATCTGATGCCGGTGGGGTATACCGACGGCTTCTCCAGAAACGAGTTGTACGCCGACACCTTCAACCAGTGCATGGACAAGGGAATGGCGATGCTGGATTACCAGCGGAAATATCGGGAATACCAGAACCAGACTGGCCCTGTCCGTCGGGGCGTGGGCCTTGCGGTGTTCTGGTACAACACGGCTGTGTGGCCCATCTCGCTGGAGTCCTCCTCCTGCCGGATGGTGCTGAACCAGGACGGTTCCCTCCAGTTCCAGACCGGTGAGACGGAGATCGGACAGGGCTGCGACACCGCCTATTCCCAGATGGTGGCGGACGCGGTGGGTATTCCGGTGGAGGACGTCCATGTGGTGTCCACCCAGGACACGGACGTGACGCCCTTCGGCACCGGTGCCTACGCCTCCCGGCAGACGTACATCGGCGGCTTCAGCATCATGCAGACGGCTCAAGCATTGCGGGAGCGGATTCTGCAGATCGCCCACGAGCAGACCCGGATGCCGGTGTCTGTTCTGGATCTGGTGGACGGCAAGATCATCCGCAAGGAGGACGGCCGGGTCCTCAAGACTCTGGGCGAGCTGGCAACGGAGAGCCTCTACTCCCTGGAGCACAGTCAGCACATCACCGCCGAGACCACGGCCCAGATCAAGTCCAACGCCTACTCCTTCGGCTGCTCCTTCGCAGAGGTGGAGGTGGACGTCCCTCTGTGCAAGGTGAAGCTGCTGAATCTGGTCAACGTCCACGACTGCGGCACCCTCGTCAACCCGGCGCTGGCAGAGGCCCAGGTCCACGGCGGCATGTCCATGGCCATCGGTTACGGCCTCAGTGAAGAGCTGAAGTTCGACGAGAAGACCGGAAAGCCCCTGAACAACAATCTGCTGGACTACAAGCTGTCCACCTTTATGGACCATCCCACGCTCCAGGCGGCGTTCGTGGAAAACCCGGAGCCCACCTCTCCCTACGGCACCAAGGCCCTGGGCGAGCCCCCGGCCTGTTCGCCGGCGCCGGCCATCCGCAACGCCATTCTGAACGCCACAGGTGTGGCCTTTGACGCATGCCCTATCACGCCCCATGTCCTCTACCGCGGGTTCAAAGAGGCTGGGCTGATCGAAGACTAAAGGAGGGAACCACTCATGTATGATATGAAAGCCCTGTATCAGGCGGAGAGCGTTCAGGACGCGGTGGCCCTCCGGGTGGCCCATCCGGATGCCCAGATCATCGCCGGCGGATCCGACGTGCTGGTGCAGATGCGGGAGGGCAAGCGGGCCGGGGTGGAGCTGATCTCCATCTACGGGCTGGATGAACTCCGGGGCGTGACCCTGGAGGCAGACGGCACCCTGCGGATCGGCTCTCTCACCAGCTTTTCCCACATTACCCGGGATCCCCTGATCCAGAAATACCTCCATGTTTTGGGAGAGGCCGTGGACCAGGTGGGCGGTCCCCAGATCCGCAACATCGGCACCATCGGCGGCAACACCTGTAACGGTGTCACCTCCGCGGACTCCGCCTCCACTCTCCACGCCTACGACGCCATTGTGGAGCTGACGGGACCGGACGGTATCCGCCGCCAGCCCATCCGGGAGTTCTACATCAGGGCAGGCAAGGTGGATATCCGTCCCGGCGAGATCCAAACGGCTATCCTGATCGAAAAAGACAGTTATATTGACACATTTGGCCACTATATAAAGTATGCCATGCGGAATGCCATGGACATCGCCACCCTGGGAACCTCTGTGAACGTCCGCCTTTCCGCCGACAAAAAGACCGTGGAGCGGGCGAGAGTGGCCTTCGGCGTGGCGGGGCCGGTGCCCCTGCGGGCGGCGGCTGCGGAGGAGCTGGCCGCCGGACAGCCGGTGAGCCTGGAGCTGGCGGATCGCTTTGCCCAGGCGGTGAAGGAGGACATCAATCCCCGGGACTCCTGGCGGGCGGCCAAGGATTTCCGGATGCACATCGCGGTGGAGAGCGCCCGGCGGGCGTTCATCGAAGCGGTGAAGCTGGCGGGAGGTGACCTGTGATGGAAAAGCATGTGATGCAGTATCAGACTGTTCACTTCAATCTGAACGGCAAGGACGTGGAACGCACGGTGGACGTGCGGGCCAGCCTGACGGACATGCTCCGCAACGACTTCCGGATGACCTCCGTGAAGAAGGGCTGCGAGGTGGGGGAGTGCGGCGCCTGCAACGTCCTGATCGACGGGGAGGCATACAACTCCTGCATTTATCTGGCCGTGTGGGCGGAGGGCAAGCACATCCGCACCCTGGAAGGGCTGCTGGGCCCTAACGGCGAGCTCAGCGACATCCAGCAGGCCTTTGTGGACGAGGCGGCCATCCAGTGCGGCTTCTGCACGCCGGGCTTTATCCTGACGGCAGTGGAGATCCTGGAGAGCGGCAAGGAGTACACGGACGATGAATTGAGAAAACTCCTCTCCGGCCACCTGTGCCGCTGCACCGGGTATGAGAATATCCTCCGGGCGGTGAAAAAGACCATGTACAAGCGCCTAGGCAAGCCCATGCCGGAGGCGTGAGATCTTCAAAAGCAACCCGGCCGCGCACAGCGGCCGGGTTGCTTTTTGGGGGATGCGCGGCAGAACGGTTTTCTTTTCCCGGGAATTGTGTTATACTGGCACCAGATGAAAAAGGGGAGGGAATGCCATGGCCCGCAAGACCTATACGGAGGAGGACCGGGCCCGGGTGCGGCAGGCTCTGCTGGACACGGGGCTGAATATGGCCGTAAGCAAGGGTCTGAAGGGGCTGCACTTGGCGGAGCTCGCCGCGGCGGTGGGGATTTCCAAGCCCTATTTCTACACGTTTTTTGACTCGCTGGAGGATTTTTCCCTCCAGATGATGGAGGAGCAGCGCTGCCGTCTGCTCCGGCTGCTGGAACAGGAGCTGGCCCGGCCGGAGGGGACCTGGGAGGAGCACGTGGAGTCTTTTTTCCGGACGATCCTCCGCCACCGGGAAAACGGCATCCTGGTGATGACCCAGGGGGAGGAGGCGGATCTGCACAGCCGCCTGACGCCGGAGCGATTCCAGGATTTCCGGCCCGGGCAGCGGGATTTCTTTCTGCGCCTGATGGCGCTGCTGGACATCCGGCAGGAGGACTGCGCCCCTGAGGTGCTGGCGAACCTGGTGTTCTCCTGCCTCCTGATCTATAACTCCGCGCCGGAATCCATGCCATTTCTGTTTCCTTCGCACCTGGAGGAGACGGCGGCGCTGCACGTGAAATTTTTGGTGAACTATCTGGGCTCCCTGCGCAACGCAAAAAAAGACCGCTGATGGGCGGTCTTTTTTTGTGCGCTGATAATTACCCAGTTGCGCAATCCGGTTTCTTTTGGTATGATATCTCATATATTGACCAGATAAAATAAAATGGTCAATATAAAATTGAGATATTAAAGAGGGATTGTCATGGGAATTTTCGGAAAACTCTTCAAGGGACCTGAAATTGACCAGGCCAAAAGCGCGGACAGCAAGCAGAAGATGCGCCGCCTGTTTGACAGCGTGGTGCCCGACGGCGGGCAGTACCAGCTGGTGGCCGCCTATACGGAGGATGCGAAGCGGTTCAACTACGGCCTGGTCCACGGCAGCAAGACTACCTACGGCAGCCTGATCGTGGGCTGGAAGGAGGGGGCGGACCCCACGGTGGTGGTCGTGCCCACAGTTCCGGACCTCTCCGGCTGCGGCGATCCGGAAATCTGCCCCCGTTCCGCAGTCAAAAAGGCCTATCAGAACAAGTACCCCACGGACGCCTTCATCATCTACCCGGATGGGCGTCACTATCTGGCCATCAACACCTTCGAGTGGCTGGAGGATGAGAAGCTGTTCATCTACGTGGACCAGGGACCGGAAGAGCAGGCCTTTGAGACTTTCTTCAAGACCTGTTACGCCACGAAGTGAGGAGCGCGTGCCATGTCGCTTTCCCTGGAGCAGGTCGGTGCCGTCCTGCTGGCCCTGGTGATTCTCTTCGCGGCGGGACGCCTCTGGTATGCACTGGTGGAGACGGCGAA
>NZ_CAKVVF010000039.1:0-21247 GCF_934833455.1 Oscillibacter sp. KLE 1728 | reverse complement strand
GGCCTGGGCCACGGGACGGGACGCCCCCGCCGGGTGGCTGCCGCTGGGCCGGGGACTGCGGGCGGGCCGCTCCGGCCTGGGGAGCGTCCGCTTGATGGAGAGATTGACCTTTCCATTCTCCGTGGAGAGCACCAGGACCTTGACGGCCTGCCCCTCCTGCAGGTAGTCATGTACGTCGTTGACAAACGTGTTGGCGATCTCGGAGATGTGGACCAGGCCGGACTTCCCATTGTCCAGGGCCACGAACGCGCCGAATTTGGTGATGGAGGTCACCTTTCCTTCCAAAATGCTCCCTACCTGAAGCTCCATATAGTGTACTGTTTCTCCTTCCGGATGGTTTTCCCGCTCCCGTGGAAGCGGGTCGTATCAAAAAAGACCGGCTCCCGGCACAAGCGGGGGAGGCGCTCCGCCTCCCTCGTCGCCCGGCTCCGGTCAGTTGCCCACAGAAAACACACGCTGATTGGGGGAGATCAGCCCCAGCTCTTCCTGCGCGATCTCCTTCATCTTATCCTCGGTGGCGCCCTCGGCGATGTCCGCGGCCAGGGCGGCGTTTTCCTGCTCCTGGGCCTGGACCTGGGCCGTCAGGGCGTCCCGCTGGGCCTGGGCGTCCTGCACCTGGCTGTGGAGGCTGCGCAGCTGCAGTCCGATCGCCGCCAGAATCACCAGGATCAGAAGCTTGGTGAGGACGCTTCCTCTGGACCGCTTCTTTGGCTGCCGTCCTGCTCTTGCCATGCCGCCCGCCTCCTTTGTAAAGCCTTCTGCCGTGCTTGGTGTTTTTTATTGTATAACATTTGCGAATAAAATAAAAGAGATTTTTTCCCCATCTGCCAATTTTTTTACACAAATTTTCCGCTCCCCGCAGGGGAATGGCGGTCAGATGCAGCAAAAATGCCAGGGTATCCACCCAAAAATCCCACACCGGCCGCAAAAACGGGGAGAAGGCGGTGAAAAACAGCACACCGCCGCCCACCGCCCCCAGCAGCAGATACAGCCGCAGCTGCCCCTGCGCCCGGCGGAGCATGAAGAGGAAGACCGCCAAGCCCGCGGCCATGCAGTACAGGATGTCCAGCGCCGACGTCAGGCGGGGCAGCCGCAGGCGGAAGGCCCGCAGCAGGTCATACAGCAGCGCCGCAGCCATGCCCAGCAGGATCGCCTGACAGAAGAGCAGGAGCGGCTGGGAGAGAGCAGGGGCCATGGCGCCTCACCCGAACAGCCGGTGGAAAAGGCCCCCCCGCTCCTGACCGCCGTCCTCATAGGAGACGGAATCGATCCGGCCGTCCACATGGAGCTCGCCCCCGTCCAGGGACAGCTTGCCGATGTGCAGGTCCTCTCCGGTAATGACCAGCGTTCCCACGCTGGTGGACATGATGATGCCGGTCTCGTCGAACCGCTCCACGTCCTCCACTCCGGAGACCGTGAGCCGCTCCCGGCCGATCAGCTCCAGACGGTGGCCCGCCTGGGACATGGCGTTGTTGTAGTCGTTCATTCCGCGTCCCTCCCTGTCCCAACTATATGGGAGGGGCGGGGAGAATATGCGTCCGGCCTTACCGGCCGATCTCCCGGTACAGCGTGCCGGCGTCCGCCTGGCGCACCGTCTCCTGGACGTCCAGCACCTCCACCGTTACGATGCGCTGGCCGAAGCGCAGGGAAATCTGGTCCCCCACCTTCACGTCGTAGGAGGCCCGGGCAGGCTTGCCGTTGACGGTGACCAGGCCGTTGTCACAGGCCTCGTTGGCCACAGTCCGCCGCTTGATGAGGCGGGAGACTTTGAGATATTTATCCAAACGCATGGGCGGCTCCTTTCTCATGGGAAACGGGACTGCCGGCACCACAGCACCGGCAGTCCCGAAATCACAGGGTCAGATCACTTCGCCACGGCGTCCTTCAGGGCCTTGCCGGCCTTGAACACGGGCACTACGGAAGCGGGGATCTCAATGGACTCCTTGGTCTTGGGGTTGCGGCCCACGCGGGCGGCACGCTTCTTGACCTCGAAGGATCCAAAGCCCACCAGCTGCACCTTGTCGCCGTCTTTCAGGGCGGCAGTGATGGCGTCAAACGTGGCGGACACAACAGCCTCGGCCTCCTTCTTGGAAACGTCGGCAGAAGCGGCGACAGAATTGATGAGTTCAGCTTTGTTCATGGATGTTATCCTCCTATACAATGTGTGATGCGCTTGCTAGATGATTTATTCCTAACGCAGGCAGGCGCGCCCGCGATTAAGACGGATCGTGGGATTTTGCATCGTTCCAGAGGGCCAGCAGCTCCGCCTCACCGCACTCCGGCAGAGGCTTGTCCGCGGCCTCTTCCACCGCGCGGAAGCGGCGGTCAAACTTGTCGCAGGCCCGGTGGAGGGCGTCCTCCGGGTCCACGCCCGACATCTGGGCGATTTTGGCGGCCATAAACAGCGTGTCGCCCAGCTCCTCCCGGATGCCGTGGGGCGCGTCGGCGGCCTGACCGGCCTCCAGGGCGGCCCGGAGCTCACGGACCTCCTCTTCCAGCTTGTCCAGTGCCTGGAGAGAGCTTGTCCAGTCAAAGCCGGCCTTGGCGGTCTTGGACTGAATCTTTTCCGCCCGCCACAGGGCAGGCAGCGTGTGGGGCACGGCCTCCACCGCGTCCGCCGTGGACCGCTGGCCCTTCTCCCGGCGCTTCAGCACGTCCCAGTTGGCCAGGACCTGCTGGGAGGTATCCGCCTGCACGTCCCCAAAGACATGGGGATGGCGGTACACCAGCTTCCGGGCCACGCCGTCCACCACATTTGCCATGGTGAAGCGGCCCCGCTCCGCCTCGATTTGGGCATGGAAGGCCACCTGCATCAACACGTCGCCCAGCTCCTCGCACATGCCGCTGGCGTCGTCGTGGTCGATGGCGTCCAGAACCTCATAGGTCTCCTCCAGGAAGTTCCGGCGGATGGAGCTGTGGGTCTGCTCCCGGTCCCAGGGGCAGCCCCCGGGAGCCCGCAGCAGCCGCATGATCTCCAGAAAATCCTCGTAGCTGTAAAAATCCTTACGCTGAAACTCTACCATAAGATGCCTGCCTTTGCAAGAAAAATTCACGGGAAACCCCTGATTTTTCAAGGAATTTTAGCGGATCGCCCCCTTGGGAAGGGGGCGCGGCCGCCCGGTTTCTCATTTTAAGTGCAGAAGTTTAATAAGCTTTTCCCCGCGGGGAATGGACCGCACATCCTCCGCCCGCAGGATCCGCAGAGCGATCACCAGCACACCGTAGACGATCACGCCGGCCAGGATGCCCAGCAGGACACAGGCGGCGTTGGCCAGATATACAGACCAGAGCTGGATCTTATCCGGATCCGCAAACATCTGCTGTGCCAAGGCGAGGAAAGCCCCATCCAGCACCCGGCTGGCCAGGCCATAGACCGCCCAGGCCGCGCCGCCCATGAGCAGGGAAGCGGCCACGGGCTTTGCGAAAACTTCGAGATACCGTGGCTTCTGGGGCGAGTATTTCCACACGAAGAACAGATTCAGTACCACGATCACCAGATAGCAGCATAGCGTGGAGATGGGTGCGCCGTGGATGTTGATGTCCGGATTCCCCACCAGGAAATAGTTCATGATGATCTTGACGATGCCGCCGACGATCACGGTGAAGATGGGCAGCTTCTCCTTGCCGTAGGTCTGCAGGATAGCGTTGGTCAGGATCATCAGGCAGATGAAGATGAGGGCGATGCCCAGCACCTGAAGATGGGGGCCCGCCGCCAGGGCATCCTCCCGCTGGGCCGGCAGCACCAGGACCATGATGGGCGTGGAGAGGACACTGAGGCCGATGCCCGCCGGCAGGGCCAGAATGGCGATGATGCGGAAGGCGGAGGAGATGATCCGGTCCGCTCCGGCATGGTCCTGCCGGGCCAGAGCCGCCGCCGCGAATGGAATCAAGCTCATGGTCACCGGGTACACGAAGGAGGCCACCATGTTGGGCATATCCATGGCCATGCTGTACTGGCCGTTCAGGGCAGCGGCCGATTCCTCCGACAGCAGCAGGGCGTTCTGCAGCTGGCCCATGACGATCTTGGTGTCGATGATGTTCAGGATGCTCATTGCGGAGTTGCTGAGGGTGATGGGGATGCCAATGGCCAGGATCTGCCGGATCAGATGGCTGCTGCCGGAGGGGACATCCAGGGACTGTGTCCGATTCCGGTGCTTCGTCAAATATCCCACCAAAAACAGCATGGAGACCGCCGTGCCCGCCGTGACGCCCAGGATGGCCGCGGCGGCGCCCATCTCCAGGCTCATGCCGATGCGCAGTACATACCACGCCAGCGGCAGACCGATGGCCAGTTTCAAAAGCGCCTCCAGTACCTGGGAAACCGCCGTAGGCGTCATGTTGCCCTGGCCCTGGGTGTAGCCCCGCATGCAGGCCAGCAGGCACACGCAGAACACCGCCGGAGCCAGCGCCCGGATGGGCTGGGCCGCCAGGCTGTTCTCCAGAAACCCTGCCAAGCCCTCTGCCTGGAAGAACATAAACAGGGCGCCCACCGTGCCCAGGACGAAAAACAGCACGATGGCGGTGCGGAAGATCTTCCGCTTCTCGTTCTCCCGTCCCTGGGCATGGGCCTGGCTGGTCAGCTTGGAGATGGCCAGAGGCAGGCCCGCCGTGGAGAAGGTCAGCAGGAAATTGTAAATCTTATAGGCAGTGTCAAAATACGTCTTGCCGGGGCCGCCCAGGATGTTGTTCAGGGGGACTTTGTAGAAGAACCCGATAAATTTCACCACAACGACAGCTGCGGCCAGGATGGCGGCGCCGCCCAGGAAGGATTGCTTTTTTTGATTAGACATGAAGCGATTACCTCAAATTACAACAGAGAACTAGGGCGGCGGAATCTGCTGCCCCTATGAGCCTATGGCCTGCCGCTGCCGTTTATAACCGGGCCAGACACGCCTTTACCAGGGCAGAGAACCGGGGCCCCGCCGTGGCGGCGGCGGCAAGCACCTCGTCGGAGGAAAGAGGCTGGTCCAGCACCCCGGCCCCCATATTGGTGCAGAGCGTGAAGCCCAGCACATCCATACCGCAGTGGGCGGCCACAATGGCCTCCGGCACCGTGGACATGCCCACGGCGTCCGCGCCCAGCGCCCGGGCGGCACGGACCTCCGCCGGCGTTTCGTACTGGGGGCCGGGGAAGTACATATAGACGCCCTGGCGCAGGGGGATGGACAGCTCCTCCGCGGCCTCCCGGGCGGTGTCCTGGAGTCGGGGCGTGTACACATGGCTCATGTCCGGGAACCGGGGGCCGAACTCCTCCAGATTGGGGCCGCAAAGGGGGCTGACACCGAAGAGTTTGATGTGGTCGGTAATCAGCATGATGTCCCCGGCGGAGAAGGCGGTGTTCACCGCGCCGGCAGCGTTGGTGACTACCAGCGTTTCCGCCCCCAGCAGCCGCAGCACCCGGACGGGATAGCTGACATCCTCAAAGGACCAGCCCTCATAGGTGTGGAGGCGGCCCTGCATCACCGCCACGTCCTGACCCGCCAGGCGGCCGAACACGAACCGGCCCGCGTGGTCCGGGGCGGTGGATCGCTTCATGTGGGGCACATCCTCATAGGGGACGGCAATGGGGGACTCCACTTCGTTGCCCAAAGAGCCCAGGCCGGAGCCCAAGATCAGCAGGCACCGGGGGCGGAACGCCCCCAGGCGGTCTCTCAGCGCCTGGGCGCTCTCCTGATATTGTGCGAATGTATATTCCATCTTACGCTTCCTCCTTACAGCTTTTGGCCGCATTCCCGGCAGAATACGTCGCCGCTCCGGGCGGCCGCCCCGCAGAAGGGGCACACCGCGCCGCCCTGCAGCCGAGCGATCTCCCGCTCCAGCCGGTCGATCTGCTGGCGGAGCCCGTCGATCTCCTGAAGCTTTGCCAGCAGTACCTCGGACTCCGTGAGGGTGCCGGTGTGGGTGGCGTAGATCATCTCCCCCACCTCCCGCAGGGCGGTGCTCACCGCTCCCTTCAGGTCCATGATCCGGATATTCAGCTTGGCCACGGACAGGAGCTCCCCCGCCCGCTTTCCCATGCCGTAGGCGGCATCCGCCGCACTGCCGCCCACCTGGGAGGCAGTGCGCTGCACCGCGTCCAGCAGTTCCTGCAACCGCTCATTCATGGCTTGTATGACCTCCAAAGAAAGATTGGGGCAGAGGGGCAGCCCCGCTCAGCTGGGATAGATGCTGCCGCCGATGAACTCCCGCACCAGGGAGCTGGGGGCGATGTTGGACTCCTCCATGATCTCGATCCGCTCAAATCCCCGGAGGATGTCGTCCGCGATCTCGTACTTGCCCTGGGGCAGCGCCTCCAGCAGGGGGACCACGAAGGGCTTCAGCACCGCCACCTCATCCGGCAGGGAGGAGTCGAACATCAAGTCCGCATTCTCCTTATAGGGGGAGATATACAGCTTTTCCCCCCGGCGGACATTGGGCCACATCTTCAGGGTGAAGTTGGCGTCGCTGCCCCGGAACTTGTAGTCCCGGACGATCCGGCGGCACAGGCGCAGCCAGGGGTGCTGGAACACCACGGCGCCGTCCTCGTCCACCACATTGGACCGGGCCGCGATATACAGCTTGAAGGCCTTGGGATTCTTGCCCACGATCACGTCGTTCAGGGCGTGGATGCCCTCAAAGATAGCCAGCTCGTCGGGCCCCAGCTTCAGCGGCTGAGACAGGATGTCGGAGCGCATCTGTCGGGCGAACTCGTACTTGGGCACGTGGATGGTCTCCCCCCGGTCCAGCATGGAGAAGTGTCGGTTCAGCAGCTCGATGTCGAGGCAGAAGGGAGACTCGTAGTCGATGGCGCCCTCCCGGTTCCGGGGCGCCGTCTCCGGGTCGATGGTGTTGAAGTAGTTGTCCATGGAGATGGTGTGGGTCTGGATGCCCATTTTCTCCAGCTGCTCTTCGATCTTCAATGCCGTGGTGGTCTTGCCGGAACCGGAGGGGCCGGACAACAGGATGATGCGGGACTCCTTCCGGTGATCGGCAATCTTCTGGGCCGCCGTCTCCACTTTTTTGGCAAAGGCGGCGTCGCACGCCTCCGCAAAGCCCTTGGGGTCAGAGCGGACAGCGTCGTTGATCTCTTTCAGGGAATAGGCCATGGCGATGCTCCTTTCACAGTGCTTCATAAAAGGCGGCGAAGGCGGTCTGGTTGGCCTGCCACTTCTCCGGCCGCTGGATATACTCGGTGGGATATTTCACGTTGAACGCCCGCTGGATCTGGTTGGTGCCCGGCACCACCATCTTGGTGGACCCGGCGGCGCCGAAGGACAGGATGGAGCACAGCTCCGACATGATGTCCACGTTGTACCAGCACTCGCCGCCGCTGCGGCACCAGCCGATGTTCTCAAAGCTGCCGGACATGTACTTCTGCCGGTATAGGTAGTAGGGACGGTATCCGGCGGTCCGGAGGGTGGGAGAGGCGTAATCCAGCATCTCGGCCACCGTCTCCGCGCCGGGGATCCGCAGTCCCTCCGTCAGGATGCGGCTGCCCTTTTTCAGCGCCAGGGTGTGGACGGTGATATCGTCGGGGCCGTAGGTCAGGCACCGGTCCAGGGACTGGCGGAGGCCCTCCGCCGTATCCTCCGGGAGTCCGGCGATCAGGTCCATGTTCACGTGGGGGAAGCCGCACCGGGCCACCAGCTCCATGGCGCGGTCGATGTCCGCAGCCGTGTGGCACCGGCCGATGGCCCGCAGCACGTTCTCTTCAAAGGTCTGGGGGTTCACCGAGACCCGGGTGACCCCGTGGGTGCGGAGCACCGCCAGCTTTTCCGCCGTGATGGTGTCCGGCCGGCCCGCCTCCACAGTGATCTCCTCACAGGCGGTACGGTCGAAGGAGGTCTCGAAAGCGGTGAGGACCCGGTCCATCTGCTCCGCCGTCAGGGTGGTGGGGGTGCCGCCGCCCATGTAGAAGGTCCGCACCCGCAGTCCCGCCCGGCGAACCATCTCGCCGCCGGCGGAGATCTCCCCACACAGGGCGTCCACATAAGGGGGCACCAGGGCAAAGCTCCGCTCCACCGACTGGCTGACAAAGGAGCAATAGGCGCACCGGGTTGGGCAGAAGGGAATGCCCACGTACACGTCAATGTCCCGCTTCTCCAGCCGCCGGGCGGCCTTGGCCGCGGTGGCGCCGGTCTCCAGGGCCAGGGCGGCCCGGGAGGGGGTGACGAAATAGTGCTCCTCCAAATACGCCCGGGCCTCTTCCGGGGACTTCCCGTCCTCCAGGGCCCAGGTCACCGGCTTGTCGGGCCGGACGCCGGTGAGCATTCCCCAGGGGGGCGTCACGCCGGTGACCGCCCGGGCCGCCAGGAAGAAGCAGGCGCCGACGGCGTGGCGGCGGAGGCCCTCCCGCTGGAAATCGCCGCCGGAGAGGGGCTCCTGATAGGTCTGCTCGGTGGTCTTGCCGCCCCGGCAGAGGGAGACCGCCACCCGGCAGAGGTCCCCCGTCTCCTCCAGCGAGATCACGGCCCAGCTGTCATCGCCTGGGGTGATCGGCTCGTAGACAGGCAGTTCCCCGGGGAACAGATTCATCAGGCTCTGCTCCACCACATACCGCTCGTCATGGCCGCGGAAAACCAGTTTCATGGGCGCGCCCTCCTCACTGCATGGCCTGGAGCAGATAGGGGTTCCAGCGCCGCTCCCGGTCCAGGGTGGATGCCTCCATGTGGCCGGGCAGGACCCGGAGGTCTCCCTCCAGCTGCCCCAGCCGCCGCAGAGAGGCCATCATCTTCTCCATGGACCCGCCGGGGAAGTCCGTCCGGCCGCAGGAGCCCGCAAAGAGCGTATCCCCGCAGAAGAGGGCGTCTTGGCACCGGAGGGTGACAGACCCCTCGCTGTGGCCGGGGGTGGCCAGAACGGTCACCGTCAGGCCGCCCACAGCCACCGTGTCCCCCTCGTCGTAGTCCCGCACGTCCCCGCTGAGGAGCGGGAACAGCTGCTGGGTGCAGGCATCGGCGTACACATCCCGGCGATTCAGATACACCGGGGTCTCCGGCCATTTGGCCTGGAGCTCTCCCACAGCGCCGGTGTGGTCGTAGTGGCCGTGGGTCAGCAGGATGGCGCAGGGCACACAGCCGGTTTCCGCCACTGCGGCGGCGATCCGCGCCCCATCCCCGCCGGGATCAATGACGGCGCAGGTCTTGGCATCCTCGTCGCAGAGGAGATAGCAGTTGGTGCCGATGGGGCCCACCTGCAAGCACTTGATCTTCATGGGAGACCTCCCTTGCCAAATGAAAATATCAGAGGCAGGCGGCGGAAATCCCGCCCGCCCATGTGTGGAATGGACAAATGCCCTGTCACTCCGCAGGGCGGATCATGCCCGCGTCCCACAGGGTCTCAAAGGTATTCACAGCGCCGCCGTGCTCCACGATCTTTCCGCCCTCCACCCGGTCGATGTTCACGCCGGTGAAGATCAGGCGTTTTCCCGTGGGGACTGTTCCGGGCCAAGGGCCCAGGTGGGTCCCCTCCATAACACACTCGGAGACGACATACGGCGCGGCCCAGTGCTGGCGGAGGATGCGGACCGTGTAATCCGGATACGTCTCCCGCAGAGCCGCCAGATGCCGCACCATGCCGCCGGGACCCAGGGGAGTGGTCCACTCCCCCTGGCGGAGCACGCAGCCCTCCCCGACGAAGCGGGGCAGGTCCTCCAGACGGTGCTGGGAGACCACGGTCTCATAGAACGTCCGCACCAGCTCCGGCGGCGCCATTTCGCCGCCGCCCTGCGCCGCTTCCCTCATAAGGGCCGCTCTGTGTCGAAGAGGATGGTGACGGGGCCGTCGTTCCGGGAGTCCACCTGCATATCAGCGCCGAACTCCCCATGCTGAACGTCGAAGCCCCGCTCCCTGCAGTGAGCCATGAATCGCTCATACAGGGGGATGGCCGCGTCCGGCTTGGCGGCGCCGGTAAAGCCGGGGCGGCGGGAGGAGGTGTCCGCGTACAGGGTGAACTGGGACACCACCAGCAGGGCACCGCCTGTCTGCTCCAGATTCAGATTCATTTTGCCGTTTTCATCCTCAAAGACCCGCAGGTTGCAGATTTTCTCCGCCAGGCGGTCGGCGGTCTCCTCGGTGTCGTTGGGTCCCACGCCCAGCAGCACCAGGAAGCCACGGCCGATCCGGCCGTTGACGTTCCCGGCAATGGTTACGGAGGCACCAGCCACCCGTGTCACAACTGCACGCATACAATGGATTCCTTTCTATGGTTCACTCAAAATGGAAGGCTTCTATTTCTGCGGGGAATATCAGCCATGCTGACGGCCGTGCAGATGCGCCCCCATTCTCTTTTTGTCAGCGCCAAAAAGAGAACGCGCCGCGCCCGGTATAAGAGAAAAAGGCGCTTTGGCCGCAACTTTACACATGCGTGCAAAGTTGCTGTACGGGGGGCGGCGCGAGAGGGTGCCTGCGTGTTTGCGAGGGTCCCCCGACGGGCGCGGCGGGGTGCGGTGCAGACTTAGCGGCGGATTCCCGCGGCGTAGTGCGTCTTGGATTGGAGGACACGGGCGCATTTGAACCGCTCCTCTTTTCCTGTCTCGCGCTGCGGCGCTCCCCGTATTTCCGTCACCAGTGTTCCACTGGCTCCTCCTTCCGCGCGTTCCGCTTGCCCGCAGGGAGCACGCCGCATCCGTAAGACGGCAGAGCCACCAACAGCTGCGCAGTCGCTACGCGCTGCCTGGGCGGTTGTGGCGGCTTGTGCTGGCGGGCGGACAAGGGCGTCCGCCCCTACCGGGCTTGTGGCCTTCGTCACCCTCGCAAGGGCCGACACGCAGGTCGGCCCCCACAAAATGCGCAAGGCCGACGGTATCTCCGTAGGGGCCGATGCCTTTATCGGCCCGCTACGCCAGTTCCCCCGAGGGGCAGCCAGCGGCAGCGAAAAGAGAAGCAATTCCATGCGATAACCACCCCGACAAGGTTGGTACTCCCGCCACGGGACGGCAGTTGGGAAAATCGCAGAAGGCCCAAGCGTGCCCGAAGGCGGGCCAAAATCGGCGCTTGCACCGATACGTCGACCTCCGTCAGCGCGGAGGGCCACTGCACCGCAGCGCGCCACACACTTTTCTCTTTGGACCGTGCACGGCCCGTTTCTCTTTTGGCAAGACCGAAAGGGGCCCCCGCCGCGCCCCGCGCGGTGGGGAGAGGAGGCGCAAGGGAGCGGGCGCAGTTTTCGCCGCAGGCGGAAACGGAGCTGAGCGGACTTTGCGACGACGACAATGGGGGGCGCATCCCCCGTGGAAGCGGCCCCCTGCGGGAGCAGAATCCCCCGTGGCCGCCGTTCGGCGGCCCAAATCATCTCCGGGCGGTTGATCGCCGCCCCTACATCCCCCCGGAAGCTCTTCCGCCATCGAATCACCCCCGGCGGAAGCCTCTCTCACCCCGCCGGTCGGTTGACCTTCAGCACCCCGGAGATCTGGTTCAGCTTGTTCATGACGGACTTCAGCTGGGCGCCGTCCTTCACCCGGATCTCCAGCCGGAAGATGGCAAACTGGTCCTCTGTACTGCGGGAGTTGATGCCCAGCACAAAGGTATTCGTCGTGGAGAGGGCAGCGGAGATGTCCAGCAGCAGGCCCTGCCGGTCCTTGCACACCACCTCCAAAATCGTGGGATAGCTGTCGTTGGTGTCGCCGCCCCAGGAGACCTTGATCCAGCGCCCCTCCTGCCCCGGCTGGGATCGCTTCTCCTCCGAGGCGTTGGGACAGTCGCACCGGTGGACGGACACGCCGTACCCCCGGGTGATAAAGCCGATGATGTCGTCCCCCGGCACCGGGGTGCAGCACTTGGAGAACTTCACCAGGCAGTTATCCAGGCCCTCCACGATGATGCCCTGCTCGCTCTTCACCCGCTTGGGAGCGGAGGGCTGTTTGGCAGGCTCCGCCGGTTTGGCCTCCGCCAGCTCCTCGGCGGCCTTTTCCGCCTGGTGGAGCTTCGCCACCCGGTTCAGCTCCCCCTGGATCCGGCTCACTGCCTTCTGGGCGGTGAAGCCGCCGTAGCCGATGGCGGCGTACATGTCGTCCAGAGAGCCGTAGGACACCCGCTTCAACAGCACCGGCAGCATCTCCGGCGAGAGAACGTCCTTCATGGAGATGCCGCAGTGCTTCAGCTCCGCCTCGAAGGCGGCACGGCCGTTTGCGATGTTCTCCTCTTTCTTCTCCTTCTTGAACCACTGGCGAATCTTGCTGCGGGCCTCGCTGCTTCTGGCAATCTTCATCCAGTCCCGGCTGGGACCCTTGGCGTTCTTGGAGGTGAGGATCTCCACGATGTCGCCGTTTTTCAGCACATGGTCCAGCGTGACGATCCGGCCGTTCACCTTGGCGCCCACCATCCGGTTGCCCACGGCGGAGTGGATGGCGTAGGCAAAGTCGATGGGCGTGGCGCCGGCGGGCAGGTTCTGCACGTCGCCGCCCGGTGTGAAGACGAACACCTCATCGGAGAACATATCGATCTTCAGAGAGTGGATATAGTCCTCTGCGTCCGCGCCCTCCTGGTTTTCCAGCAAACGGCGGACCCACTCGTAGCGCCCTTCGGTGCCGGCGCCCTGGCCGTTCTGCTTGTATTTCCAGTGGGCGGCCACGCCGTACTCGGCGATCTCGTGCATCTCCTTGGTGCGGATCTGCACCTCGAAGGGCAGGCCGTCCGCGCCGATGACCGTGGTGTGGAGGGACTGATATCCGTTGGGCTTTGGAGTGCCGATATAGTCCTTGAAGCGGCCCAGAATGGGCTTGTAGAGATCATGGATGACACCCAAAACGTTGTAGCAGTCCCCCACCGTGTTCACGATCACCCGGAAGGCGAACAGGTCGAAGATCTCGTCCAGGCTCTTGTTCTGGTTGAACATCTTCCGGTAGATGGAGTAGGGATGCTTCATCCGGCCGTAGACGATGTGATCGATGTCCAGCTCCTTCAGCCGGTCGTCGATCTGGATCTGGATGCGGCGCATGAAGTCCTCGTACTCCTGGTGCTTGGCCTCCAGCTTGGAGACGATTTCCTCGTAGCCAATGGGGTCCAGATATTTTAAGGACAGGTCCTCCAGCTCCCACTTGATGCGCTGCATACCCAGCCGGTGGGCGATGGGGGCGTAGATCTCCATAGTCTCCAGAGACTTCTGCTTCTGCTTGGCGGGAGACTGGTACTCCATGGTCCGCATGTTGTGGAGCCGGTCGGAGATCTTGATGAGGATCACCCGGATGTCCTTGCTCATGGCGATGAGCATCTTCCGCAGGTTCTCCATCTGCTCGTCTTCCTTGGTGGCGTACTGGATGCGGGTCAGCTTGCTGACGCCTTCCACCAGGTCGGCGATGGTGGGTGAAAAGAGTTTGGATACCTGTTCGTGGGTGGCGGCGGTGTCCTCGATGACGTCGTGGAGCAGGGCGGCCTCGATGGACTCGCTGTCCAGCCGCAGCTCCTCCGCCACAATCTGCGCCACCGCCAGGGGATGGATGATATAGGGCTCCCCGCTCTTGCGCTTCTGGTCCTTGTGGGCCTCTGCCGCAAATTCAAAGGCCGCCCGGATGTGCTGGAAGTCTGCCGCAGGATTGTAGCCCCGGACAGTCTTTTCCAGGTTCTCATACTGTTCCTGAATGGTCATGACACAACACCTCCACTCTTGCCGGCGGCGTCCTCCCGCAGGCGGGACAGATAGGGGCAGGCGAAGAGATCCACCTTCCCCTGGATGGGATTCAGCGAAAGCGTCACCTGGTCCCCCTGGACGGACAGGGCGATCAGGCCCCGCTCCTGGAACACGGCCAGGGCCAGGCCGGCCCGGAGGAAGCTCTCACACCCGCCGGAGAGTGCCGACAGCCGCCGCAGAAAGGGCAGCATCTCCTCCTCCGCCTTTCCCCGGCGGAGCTGCCGCTCCAGCACGGTCCAAAAGGCGGCGAACTGGCTGCGGGACGCCTGGAGCCGGGCCCGCTCCTGCCCGGTGAGGCCCTCTCCCGCCACGAGGCGGTGGAGCAGGTCCAGGTCCGCCGCCTCATGGCGGCTGGGGGTCAGAGAGGGGCGGATGTCGATGAGCTGCAGCTGCAGGGTGGTATTGCCCCGGAAGGTATTGGCCTGGAGATAAAAGGCCGCGTCCACCCGCATGCCCGCCGCCACGCCGCACGTCTCCTCCGTCATGGAGAAGAAGATGGCGTCAAACCGGCACGTGCCCTTGGAGAGGCGGAGCTTCAGGTGCTTCCCCTGGCCCACGGGCTGCAGGACGTCCACCGTGGCGCCCAGCAGGGCGAACACCGGCCGGGGATTACCCGCGCCATAGGGCTCCAGCTGGTCCAGCTGCTCCACCTCCGCCAGCGTCACCTCGCCGGGGCAGGAGATGGGCGCGTCCACGTCCAGGCAGGATACCGCCCGTTCCCCGCCGGAGGCGGAGCGGACATACCGGTTCATCCGGGCCCGGAAGGCGTCGATGTTCTCCTCGGAGATGGTAAAGCCCGCCGCCAACTCGTGGCCGCCGAAGCCCTCCAGCAGGTCGGCGCAGGACTCCAGCGCGGAAAACAGGTTGAACCCGCCGTAGGACCGGCAGGAACCCTTGCCCACGCCGTCTTTTAGATGAATCATGAAGCTTGGGCAGGCGTACTTCTCGCTGAGGCGGGAGGCCACAATCCCCACCACGCCCTGGTGCCAGTCCTCGCTGGAGAGGACCAGGGCGCTGCGGTCCTCGGCCCGGAGGCGCTCGATCTTCTCGGTGGCGTCGGCGCAGATGGCCTGCTCTACCGCCTGCCGCTCCCGGTTTAGGTCACACAGAGCCTTTGCCAGCTCCTCGGCCCGGGCGGGGTCATCGGTCTCCAGCAGGTCCGCGGCCAGATCCGCCGCACCCATGCGGCCAGCGGCGTTGATCCTGGGGGCCAGCACAAAGCCGATCTGGACAGAGGTGATGGGCTTGCCCAGAAGCCCCGCCTCCTTCAGCAGGGCGTGGACGCCCACGAAGTCCGTGTGGGGCAGGGCCTCCAGCCCGCAGAAGGCGATGGTGCGGTTCTCCCCCTCCATCCGCATCACGTCGGCAATGGTGCCAATGGCCGCCAGGGTGCAGTATCGGGCGAACAGGGCATCCTCCCGGCTCTCGCCCCCCAGGGCCAGCACCAGCTTCAGCGCCACACCCACTCCCGCCAGATGCTTGAAGGGATAGGGGCAGTCGCTGCGGTGGGGGTCCACCACTGCCAGCGCCCGCGGCAGCTCCTCCTTGCACTCATGATGGTCGGTGATGACCACATCCAGCCCGATGGAGGCAGCGAAGTCCACCTCCTCGTTGCCGGTGATGCCGCAGTCCACGGTGATCATCAGCGTGGCGCCCTGGTCCCGCAGGCCTTGGATGGCCTCCTTGGACAGGCCATAGCCCTCCTCGATCCGGCGGGGGATATGCCGCAGGCAGCGGACGCCGCAGCTTTTGAGATAGTCCATCAGCAGAACCGTGGAAGTGATGCCGTCCACGTCGTAGTCGCCGAACACGGCGATGGTCTCCCCCTGGCTGATCGCCCGCTGGATGCGGGCGACGGCTTTGTCCATATCCCGCATCAGCATGGGGGACATGCTGAGGCTCCTGTCCCGCTCCAGCGCCTCGGCCGCCGCCTCGGCAGTGGTGACACCCCGGGCCGCCAGGACCGTGGAGAGGAGATAGGGGTATCCGGCACTCCGCAGGAGGGCAACGTCCCGCTCAGCCGGGGTCCCGATGTTCCATTTTTTGAATCTCATGGCACGTTCCCTCCCTTTCAAAGGTAATAAAAAGCCATCATAACTAAATTATTATAGCAGGCAAGGGGTGAAACGTAAAGGTTTTTCTGCGTTCCGACACCGTTCGTTTGACGGCGGCGGCAGATTCTGGTACAATGGCATACCGACAGAGGGCGAATCCGGGCATCTCTGCCAGAATCTGAAAGAAATCTGACGCTAAAGGAGCGAAGAATGACAACATGAAAAGACGACTGCAATGGTTCTGTTCCTGCGCGCTGCTCTGCGCCCTGCTGGTGACAGCGGCGCTGCCGGCGCCCGCGGCAGCGGCCTCCACCGGCTTTTCCGACGTGCCGGAGAGCCACTGGGCGGCGGACTCCATCCGTCGGGCCGTGGACCTGGGCCTGTTCCAGGGGCAGACGCCCACCCGCTTCGGCTTGGGGGCTCCCATGACCCGGGGGGCCTTTGTGGTGGCCCTGTGCCGCCTGTTCGGCTGGGAGATGGTAACACCGGAGGCCGGGTCCTATACGGACAACCAGGACAAGAGTGCCTGGTATTACAGCGCGGTGGAGACCGCCTATGCCAACGGGGCCATCACCCGGCAGACGGATACGTTCCGCCCCCGGGAGCCCATCACCCGGGAGGAGCTGGCGGTCATGCTGGTGCGGGCTATGGGCTACGGCACCATCGCCGGTTTGGCCCAGGACCTGCCCATGCCCTTCCGAGATGTGACCACCAACGTGGGCTATATCGCCATGGCCCATGAGCTGGGGCTGGTGAACGGCACTGCGGCCACCACCTTCTCCCCGGATCAGACTGCCACCCGGGAGCAGGCGGCGGTCATGCTGATCCGGCTGTATGACAGCTATCACGCCGCGGCCCCGGAGAAAACCGGCATCGCCTATTCCGCGGAGGGTCTGACAGACCTGACCGGCTATGGCGCCGTGGCGGTGGGCGGCGCCCGGCTGATCTACGCCGGGGAGTCCCGGCTCGCCGGTACCCCCGATGCAGAGACCGCAGCCGCCCTGCAGGAGACCATCACCGCCGCCGGTGCCGTGCCGCTGCTGCATGTGGGCGGGAGCGCCTCGGCACTGAAGGATGACCCCAGCCACACCGCAGAGGTGCTGGCGGCCGCGGTGGAGAGCGGCGGTTATGAGGGGCTGTTTCTGGACCTGGCGGAGCTCTCTTCCGCCCAGAAGAAGGATTTCACCGCGCTGGCGGAGGCGCTGCGGGCCGAACTGGGAGAGGACCGGCTGCTCTATTTGATGGTGGAGGCGCCCGTCTGGCAGGGAGCCGCGTACAACGGCTATGACTATGCCGCCCTGAGTGAGCCGGCCGACAAGCTGGTGGTACGGGTGGCGGACTATGGCGACGTGTCCGAGGACTTCCCCATCGCCCCCCTGGCGCCGCTGGAGGAGGTCTACTACGCCCTGGCCGAACTGGCGGACCAGGTGGATTCCGACTGTCTCAGCCTGCTGCTGACCACCACGGGCTCCGCCTGGACGGATGGGCGGCACACCGGCCAGGCCTCCGCCGCCGAGATCGAGCAGCTGCTGTCCGCCTCCCAGACGAAAGATTACTACTCCGACCGCTACGCCTGCGCCTATCTCACCTCCGGCAGCGGGGACACCGCGGTGTGGTATCTCAACGGCGAGGCCGCCCTGGAGCGGGCCCGGATGGCTGCTTTCTTCGGCGTGGACCAGCTGTGCCTCAGCGACCTGTCCTCTGTGGCGGACTATGACAATTACAATCTGCTGGAGGGGCTGGACGCCGGATCCTCCCAGGTGCAAATCTGAAACCTGAAAATCGCCGCCTCTGCCAGTTGGCAGAGGCGGCGTCTGTGTATATGGGAAAGCGCAGCAGCCTTACAGGAACTTCTGCATCCCGTCGGTAGCCAGGGAGAGGTCGGCGCTGATGGTGACGGTGAACTTGATGTTGTTCTTCTCGCCAAAGGCGTCCAGCCAGTTCAGGAAATTCTCGGTGTCCTTGTCCACTTCCCGGCCGATGGTCTTGCACAGGTTGTCGATGAACACATGGGAGATATCATAGTTGCCCGCATACAGGCCGCTGATGAAGCCCCGGAAGAGCTCGTAGCTGTCCAGATTGTACTCCTGGGCGTCGATCAGGCGGATGTGGTAGTGGATATCGTATGTCATGGTGCGGTTAGCCTCGATGCAAACCACGTTGCCGGGCTCGTCCTTCGCCGCGTTGTTGATCAGTTCAATGAGCTGCTTGGTCTTGCCGGAGCCCTTCACGCCCATAATCAGTCTGACCATAGTAATCACTCCTGTCAATTAAAGTCGCTGGGGGAAATTCGGTATGTTAAGCATACCACAAGATCGCGTGAAAAACAATGGAGAAATGAAGATTCAAACTTTGTTCATAATGGAGATTGACAGTGGGCGGCAGGACGGGTGCCGCCCAATCCGAGGCTGGTCACCCCTCCAGCTTGCTCTCCAGCTGCGCCCGCCGGTCCTCATAGCCCGGCTTGCCAAGCAGGGCGAACATATTCTTCTTGTAGGCCTCCACCCCCGGCTGGTCGAAGGGATTCACGTCCAGCAGATAGCCGGAGAGGCCGCAGGCGTACTCGAAAAAGTAGATCAGCTGCCCCAGGTCTGCCGGCGTCCTGCCGGAGGTCTCCACGATCAGGTTGGGCACGCCGCCCTCCGTGTGGGCCAGCAGGGTGCCCTCCATGGCCCGGTCCCGGATGAAGTCCAGGGACTTGCCCGCCAGGAAGTTCAGCCCGTCGCCGTCCGCCTCGTCCGCCGGGACTGTCAGCTGTCGGTCGGAGGGACCCAGGCGCACCACGGTCTCAAACATCAGGCGCTTGCCCTCCTGGATGTACTGGCCCATGGAGTGGAGGTCCGCGGTGAACTCCACGCTGGCGGGGAAGAGGCCCTTGCCCTCCTTGCCCTCGCTCTCACCGAAGAGCTGCTTCCACCACTCCGCCATGAACCGGAACGCCGGGTCATAGCAGGCCAAGAGCTCAATGGACCGGCCCGCCCGGTACAGCTCGTACCGGATGGCGGCGTACCGCCAGGCAGGGCACCGGAAGGAAGCCTCGGTGCAGGTCTCCATCATCTCCGCCGCTCCCTGCATCAGGGCGGTGATATCCACCCCGGCCACGGCAATGGGCAGCAGGCCCACGGCGGTCAACACGCTGTATCGGCCGCCCACGTCGTCGGGGACCACGAAGGTCTCCCATCCCTCGCTGTCCGCCAGGGACTTCAGGGCGCCCCGGGCCTTGTCCGTGGTGGCGTAGATCCGCTCCCGGGCACCCTCCCGGCCGTACTTCTTCTCCAAGGCCGCCCGGAAGAAGCGGAAGGCCACGGCGGGTTCGGTGGTGGTGCCCGACTTGGAGATCACGTTGACGGAGAAATCCACGTCCGCCACCAGGTCCAGCACCTCCCCCATGGCGTCGGAGGAAAGGCCGTTGCCCACAAAGTAGATGTTGGGCGTATCCTTGCGCTTCAGGTTGTAATTGGGAGAGCGCAGGCAGTCGATGACACCCCGGGCGCCTAAGTACGAGCCGCCGATCCCGATGACCACCAGGGCCTGGGAGTTGGCCCGGATCCGGGACGCGGCCGCCTGGATGCGGGCGAACTCCTCCCGGTCATAGTCCCGGGGCAGATGGACCCAGCCGGTGAACTCTCCGCCGGCACCGCTGCCGCTCTGGAGCTTCTCATGGGCCCGCTTCAGCCGCGGCGCCAGGACCTCCTCATAGGGCAGGGGCAGAAAAGACTGTAATTGGAACGATTTGACATCCAGCATCATGACCGGCCTCTCTTTCGTAAAGCTGCGCGGGTTTGTTGCTTTATTATACCATGCTCCGAAACGGGACACAAGGGAAAGCGGTCGCAATCCGCCGGGATTTCAGGGGGTGCAGCGCCCCCCGCCGCCGTCAGCCGCAGAGGAAGGCCGTCCGCAGCATCTGGACCAGCATCTGGCCGAAGGTGACCCGTGGGATCTCCTCTCCTGCCAGGATGGGCAGCTCCGCCACGACCTCTTCCCCGGAGGTGATGGTGAGGGTCCCCAGTTGACTGCCCGCCGCCACCGGCGCCTCCACAGAGTCCGCCAGGGTGACCAGCTGCTGCAGGCTGCCCGCCTTGGCCTTTTCCAGCAGGAGGTGCGTGTTCTCCCCCAGCACCGGCTGCACTGTGGCCTGGGTCCCCAGGGACACGGGCACCGGCGGCAGGGCGGACTCCGGCACCACATTCTCCAGCGTGTAGGTGGAAAAGCCGTAGTTCAGCAGATTGGTGGCATCCTCAAACCGCTGGGTGGAGGTGGGCGCCTTCATGATGACGGCGATCAGCTCCATGCCGTCCCGCTCGGCCGTACCAGAGAGGCAGTACAGCGCACTGTCTGTTGAGCCGGTCTTCAGGCCGGTGGCTCCCTGGTAGAAGCGGATCAGGCGGTTGGTGTTCACCAGGGAGGAGGCCCCGTCCCGCAGGGAATCCATCCAGATGGTGGTGTACTGGCGGATGTCCGGGTGGTTTCGGATCAGTTCCCGGCTCATAAGGGCGATGTCGTATGCGGAGGTGACATGCCCCTCCGCCGGCAGGCCGGTGGCATTACAGAAGTGGGTATCGGCCATGCCCAACTCCGCGGCCCGCTGGTTCATTCGCTCCACAAAGGCCTCCTCGCTGCCGGCCACCGTCTCCGCCAGCGCCACGGCGCAGTCGTTGGCAGAGACAACGCACACCGCCTTCAGCATATCGCTGACCGTCATCTGCTCATTCTCCTTCAGCCAGATCTGGCTGCCGCCCATGGAGCAGGCGTGGGCCGACGCGGTGACCACGTCGTCATAGTGGAGCTGTCCGGCGTCGATGGCCTCCATGGTCAGCAGCAGCGTCATGACCTTGGTGACGCTGGCGGGCTCCAGCTTGGCATGTTCGTCCTTGGCGAAGAGGACGGTGCCCGTCTCCTTTTCCATCAGCAGAGCCGAGGGCGCGGATACTTCCAGCGCCTGGGCACTGCTCCCCAGCGCCAGCAGGGCGCACAGCAGCACGACGAGTTTTTTCATGGTGATCCCCCTTTGCTTCGATGGTAGAATCTATGTCCGCGAAAAGGCGTTCATGCCGGAGAAGATTTGGGGGTTGCAAAATATGAAGCGGTCTGGTATAATAACAACTCAGATGCGGCTGTAGTTCATCGGTAGAACGGCAGCTTCCCAAGCTGCATAGGTGGGTTCGACTCCCATCAGCCGCTCCAAAAGAAAATGCGACTTGTTTCGACAAGTCGCATTTTCTTTTGGGTTTCGCTCCCGTTGGTCGCTCCACCCTTCAGTGATTGAAATGCTCGGGCGAAGTGAATTCGCCCTGCGCCAAGGTTTTGCCTGTGGTAAAACGCTTGTACGGCGCAAAGGCGCCGCCGGCCAGAAGGCCGGTTGGATGCTTCTCAAGAAAAATTGCAAACGACCTGAGAGGATTTGGATTGTTACCCCTTGCCAAAAAGAAGGGCATGACCTATGGTCATGCCCTTCTTTTTGGGGCCCGCCGCCCAGAGTGCGGCTTCCCCCCTTCGGCCTTTGAATGCTTGGGGGCGGCAAAGCCGCTCCTGCACAATTCCCGGCCTGCGGTCGGGAATTTACGCGCCACTCATCGCGCACTCAT